>JAUNSQ010000205.1 GCA_030539135.1 Synergistaceae bacterium
GGCCTTGAGCGTCGGGTTGCTGGCTTCTCGTTTGCGTTTTTTCCCGATGCCGAAATAGTTTCTTTGATACGACGCGGCAACGCCCCATGTGCCGGACGACGTGTCGGTAGTAGAGGAGAACTGCTGACTGCTCCCGTTGAGCTCCATCGCCGTGTAGTACTGCTTGCCGCCGTCCGGGTCGAAGAGCGAGAAAGCGTCCATCGTCACCGTATCGTCGCTGTTGGCAAGGTCTGTAATCCTGCTGCCATCGGCGCTTACGACGTCCCAGTGGCGCGGCGGAGTCTGAACAGCCGTGTAAAGCTCGATGTTATTATTCACCGTAAGGACGTCAGGCGAGCCGAGAACCATGCTCTCCTGATAGAAGTCAACGGCTGTAACTATGGGGCCAAGGTTGCCGTTCATCAGGAGCGTGGAATTTTGCCACACGCAGCCATTGCTTCGCGCGACCAGTCCGCTGTTTCTGTCCCACGAGAAGACGGCGTAGTCTATGTTGGCGGCGCCGTCGCCACGGTCGCCGCCCATGTGTCCGACCGCTATCTGCTGCGGCTGTTTGACATAGGTCTGCTCGTTCGGATATTCAAAATCCCCGGTGCAGAGCGAGTGGTGTACATACGTCTTGTTGAGCGTCCAGTTGATGTTTGCCACTTCTCTGCTTGTTTCTTCCCTCATGCAGTACTTGTAAAGGTCGCCAGTGCCGGATATGGTCCTGTTATCCGTTGAGAGGCTGTTCCACTTGTTCACAAACAGATAGAGGTAAAAGCCCTCCTCCTCCTTCGCGGTCGTCCAGACGAGCTCGCCGAAACCGTCGCCGTCCAGGTCAGCTATCTCCGCGTTTATCGGAGAAACGGAATCCTCTTCGCTGTCAACCTTGTATGTGTCCTGGTCAATATCCGTGACACCGACGAGCTGTGTCATTTTGCCATTCGCGTAGCCGTAGATTATCATCTTGACGTCGGCCCACGTCGAGAGCGCGCTGCTCTCCGCGTAAATCAGCGCGAGCTCGTCCAGACCGTCGTTGTTGATATCCCCGGCCGCGAGCCCGACGCTGTCGTTCTGCTTCAGGCTTCCGCCGTCAACGCCGTCCAGCGTGTTGTATATGCCCTGCCCCTGATAGACTCCGGCGGATGACGAGTTTATCCTGTAGACCTCAAGCTGGTTCGCGCGGCTTTGATCCGCGCCGTTGCCGTGTATGAGTGTGTAATAGAGGGCAACTTCAGGGCGGTCGTCGCCGTCAAAATCTCCCCTTACAAGACGGCAGCTGTTGGATGGTTTGATGCCTGTGAGACCGCCTACGACGTTTGCTCCCGTGGAAAATATACTGCTGTTGTCACCGTTGATATGCGTCATGATAACGTCGCCAGTACCGTTTTTCAGTTTGTTGTAGAGCGACTTGCCGTCGATAAGGAGTATCTTCACATATGTGTCAGGATCATTTCCGCCACTGTCCTTGAAGTATGTAAGAACATAGTCGGAGTATCCGTCGCCGTCCCAGTCATACGCCACAAGGTCGTGAGCCGTGTTCTTGTCGAGTGCTGGAGCGTCTACCCAGCTCCCATCCGCCTGGAACTTGAACTGATAGGCGGGAGTGTACTTCTCAGGCAGCTTGTAAATCCCAACCGTGCTATCGCCCTCGCGCATGGAAAGACATATGGCGTTTGTGCCGCCGTCGTGCCTTATCAGGTATGAGCTGACCATGACGTTCTTCGGAACGTTCTCAAAATTCGTTATGCCATAGAAATCAGGCGAGATATCGCTCACTGTGGTCAGAATCTTTCCCTCAGCCGCTGATGAGGCGAAGACATAGTTTGTGTTGTCTCCCGCGCCATACTTATCAGGCGTTATTTTTACCTTGGCTTCCTCCGTATACCACGTAATGTTCTCAGACGTTCCTACAAAGCTGTTCATGCTCCAGTCTGTGCCCCTGTATGAGACGACGAGTCGCTGCTTTGGCACCACGCGGGTCTGCCAGCTCTTGTTCATAGGGTCGAGCGCGATAGTGGAATTCGGGTCAA
>JAUNSQ010000206.1 GCA_030539135.1 Synergistaceae bacterium
ACGACTTTGCCGCCGTTCTTCGTAAAGCTGCGCTCGAAGAAGGAAGCGAGTCCTACGCTGTAGTCTTCCGTGACTTCGATAAGGCAGGCGGCCTTCTTGGCTTTGAGGACTTCCTTAGCGAATGCCGCCGCGCCGGCGCCCTGGAATGGGTCGATGAAGCAGACGCGGAACGAGAATTTCTTGCCCTGTGTGACGAGCGGGTTCGTGCATGACGTGCCGACCATCGGGACTTTGGCCTTCTCAGCGACTTCGCCGCCGGCCATGGCGAGTGACGAGCCGTATGTTCCGACTATCGCGTTGACCTTGTCTTTCTCTGTGAGTCTCTTGACCGCGCTTGCGGCTTCAACTTTGTCGCTCTTGTTGTCGACTACTACGAGTTCGACCTTCTTGCCAAGGATCGTCGGGGTCTGTTTATGAGCAAGTTTGACGCCGTCGAGCTCGAGCTGTCCGCCTACCGCGTTTCCGCCTGTGATCGGCAGATAGACTCCGACCTTGACTGTGTCCGCTGCCATTGCCATGCTGGAAACGAGCAGGACAAGGCAAAATGCTAACGCAAATTTCTTCATAAAGAACACCTCTCCAATTATGATTATTGAATTCAGCCGATATCTCCCCGGCAATATTTTGGATATGTCGGTCATTATACCTTAAAATAGCATGGAATAATATATTTGTAAAAGAAAAACGCCTTAAAATTTAATTTTTCACACGAAATATATCAACCTCGAACAATTATGCCCGGAAGCAATTTTTCAAGCGTCTCCGGCTCGACGGCCTTGTATTCCAGAAAAGCCGCGTCGAGACAGTTATTCGGCTTGAAGCACTGCACGAACCAGCGCCCATCTTCCGCGATATCCGAGCATATCTCCAGCAGCTCGCCCTCCGATAAAAGTTCCGGCACGTATGTCGTGCGGAATTCATAACCAAGCCCGCTCTCCCTTATCAGCTTCATGCTCCGCGTAATATTTTCAAGCGGGACTTTCGAGCGCGTGACACGGCGGTACGTCTCCTCGTCGAGCGGGGCTTTGATATCCATGGCGATGTATTCGACAAGCCCCTCGTCTATTGCGGCCTTGAGCGCGTCGGGAAACGAACCGTTGGTATCGAGTTTCACGGGCAGGCCAAGCGATTTGAGTTCGCGCAGCAGCGGCATGAGCCCGGGCCAAAGGCACGGCTCACCTCCGCTGACGACTACCCCGTCGAGGAATTTGCTCCTGCGCCTTATATCATCGATGACCGCATCGAGCAAAGAAGTTGCAGCCGGAGGTGAATATAACGGCGGCGACATGTCCGTCCCAATCTAAAAAAGAAGCGGGGAGATATCCCCCCGCCGTAAGGTCGTCTGGCATTTCTTTCGGCTCTACGCGACCGGAGTCCTGACCGGAGTCCTTGCCCTGTCCTTGAGCTCACCGCGCTTGCCCGCGTTCCACGAGGAGGTCCTAGTGAAGTATCCCGTTACGCGCGTTATCCCGTCAACGTCCTCCGAGCCGCAGCGGGAGCATGTATCTTTGAGTCCGCGCTCTATGTGGCTGCACTCGTTGCAGATCGTGAACTCTGGGCTGAACGCGACCTGCGCGTTCTCCGTGTGCTGGAAGGTCTTAATGACGAACGAGGCCAGGGCTTTCGGGTCGGGTTTGTGCTCGCCCATCCATACGTGTGTGATGGCCCCTGCCTTTATCATCGGATGGAGCTCTCCCTCGCGCGAGACTTTGTCGATTGGGTCTTGAACAAGTTTGTAGTTAAGGTGCGTGCTGTTCGTGTAATATATCTCGCCAGTCTCGAAGCTGCCCTTGATGTACTTCGGGGCGATATCGGGATAGGCGCGCATGTCGAGTTTCGCGAAGCGCAGCGCCGTGCTCTCCGCCGGGGTCTGCTCGAGGACTATCTTGAGGCCGTGGCGCTCGGAGAGCTGCTGGCATTTGAGGTCCATGTACTGTATGACGGCCTTGCCAAGCTCAGCGGCGTGCTCGCTTTCGTGGAGCTGGCTGCCCGTGATAGCCTG
>JAUNSQ010000207.1 GCA_030539135.1 Synergistaceae bacterium
ACAGAATGAGGCTGCTGCGTGAGATATATTCGGACATGCGTGCCGCAGTCGGAGTTGATTTCCCCGTCTGGCTAAAACTCAGTATGGCGGAGGGCACGCCTGACGGATATACGGCGGACGAGGGGCTTGAAGTCGCGAAGACTCTTCTCAGCGACGGAGCCGACGGCCTGGAGGTCTCTTATGGCGCGACTTACGCTGGGGCGCAGCATTCGCCGTCCGTTATCGGCGTATCCGCCGGAGAATCGGAGGCGCCATTTGAGAAATACGCCGTAGAGCTGAAGAAAATTTTTGACGGCCGCAAGCTGATAATCCTCACCGGAGGACTAAGAAGCCTCGACTTCATGGCCGGGCTCATCAAAAGAAATTCCTGCGATCTGCTTGGGATAAGTCGCCCGCTTATCGCCGAGCCGGATCTTATCAACCGCTGGGCGGAAGAGGATTCGCGCCCCTCGGCGTGTTTATCGTGTAACGCATGTTTCAAGACTTCGGCAGTCGGAGCGGTTGGATGCCCCATCATAATCGACAGGAATGAGGGTAATTGGGATCCAATCGACGAGTGCTAGTTTATTATCAGATATGTTATATAATATGTTATATGAATTGATGCTTTTGTTTTACAATTTTCAAATTCGTATTTATGCGTCATTTAGATTTATATAGGCAGTAAAAATGGATTTACGAAAGGATGCGTTAAAATGGACGGTACACAACTGCAAAATCTCCTAATGGAAAAAGCTCAGACTATGCCGAAAAAGGCTCGCCGCGTGGCGGAATATCTTCTTGCCAACACACGGGAGGCTTCATTCCGCTCTATTGGAGACATAGCGGAGGA
This sequence comes from Synergistaceae bacterium, assembly GCA_030539135.1. GTDB lineage: Bacteria > Synergistota > Synergistia > Synergistales > Synergistaceae > JAUNSQ01. The sequence goes on from JAUNSQ010000207.1 coordinate 833, forward strand.
GCTTAAAGTCTCGAAGGCACAGCTTGTGCGTGTCGCGCAGATGCTTGGCTTCTCAGGCTACGCGGAACTCAAAGGGTGCCTCCAGAAGGCTATCCTCGAACAGGTCAACCCGGCCGCGCTGTTAGCGCGCGCCGTCAGCAGAGGGGACTCTCTCCCCGACACGATATCCAAAGCGGAACACGCGAACATCGACGATACGCTGACTCAACTCTCGGAAGACAACACTAAAAAATTCTGCGACATGGTCAAGAAGGCCCATTCCGTCTATTGCGCGGGTTGGGGGATATCCTCGATAGTCGCGGAGCTTCTTCATATCAGGCTCTCCGTCATGGGACAGAAGTCCGCTCTCTTCAAGCGCGGCAGCCTCTCTTTATGGGAGCAGGCCCGCAGCATAAAGGCGGGAGACGTCGTGATAGTATGCGAGCTGCCCAGCTATGCCGTGGAAGTCACTGAGGCGGTAGAGCTCGCCAGCAAGAACGGCGCGAAGATCATAACGATAACGGACAGCCTCGCCGCGCCTGTATGCAGGTTCGCTTCGCTGTCGTTCTTCGTATCGGCGAACAGCCCGACGTTCGGGAGCAGCACGATAGGGCCGCTCTTCCTCGTCCACGTGCTGACCTCGATTCTCGCCCTCTCGCTTGGCAATGAGTCCAAAAAGGCTTTCGACGAACAGGCAAACTTCCTGCACGACGAAAGGATATTCCATCCCATCTTCGGCCTGAAATATTAGCGGCATAAGTTACGCGCAAAATGGCGGGAGAGCGTTACGCTCTCCCGCCATTTTTTATGCCCGCAGCTTATTCGATCCGCGCTGTTTGTTATCTCAGATATTGTTTGAACACGTTCCATATAGAGCCGCGTTCGTGGCCCTTGCGCCAGCCCGCAGCACCCGCGAGGCGGTATTTTGAGACGAGCGAGAGCTTGCGCTCCATGGATTTTTCATTCTCGACCCAGACCTTGTATGTCTTGCCGTTTTCAACGTATGAATAGTAGTCCTGCCCGGCCGCCTCATTCCACTGAAACACGGCGCCTCTCTTTGCGGCTGCGGAATCCGCCTCGTCCATCGTCAGCGTGAACGATTTGACCTTGACGCGCCCTCCGCCGATCTGGGTCTCCTCCCACCTTCTCATATAGAAGG
>JAUNSQ010000077.1 GCA_030539135.1 Synergistaceae bacterium
TCCGCAGAAGGAAAGGGTCATTCAGGGGCTTCGCAGAATAAGCAAACCGGGCCGTCGTATATATGTCGGCAAAGACGAGCTCCCGAAAGTAATGGGTGGACTCGGTATTGCTATGATATCAACGTCAGCTGGACTTATGACCGACGCTGAAGCCCGCAAACGCGGACTCGGCGGAGAAGTCGTATGTTACATCTGGTAATGGAGGTGGCATAGTTGTCAAGAATTGGACGTAAACCTATTGCCCTTCCAAAGGGCGTTGAAGTAAAAGTCGACGGCAGGCACATCTCTGTCAAGGGAGCCAAAGGCACGCTTGAGATGGATATGATGCCGCAGATCAATGTTTCGCTCGAAGACGGCCAGCTCATCGTAAGCCGTGAAAACGAGTCGAAACCTGTCCGCGCTGCGCACGGCATGACGCGCGCCCTGATCAACAACATGGTCACAGGCGTCAACGACGGTTTTGAGAAAATTCTCGAGATCGTTGGTGTAGGTTACCGCGCGGCAATGCAGGGCAAAAATCTTGTTCTCAGCCTTGGTTACTCACATACGATCGAAGTCGTTACTCCAGCAGGTATCGAGTTCGCGTGTGAGTCTCCAATCAAAATAGTAATTCGCGGAATCGACAGGCAGCTAGTTGGCCAGGTCGCTTCAAACGTTCGCGGCTACCGCCCGCCTGAACCCTATAAGGGCAAAGGCATCAGGTACGCCGGCGAATACGTGATCCGCAAAGCCGGTAAGGCCGGCGCCAAGAAATAGGGCGAGGTGAAGGACGTTGATTAATAATCGCAGTCGTAATGAAATGCGTGAGCTCCGCCATCGTCGCCTCAGGAGAGATGTCTCAGGCACAGAGGAGCGCCCGCGTTTGGCGGTATTTGGCAGTTCAAAACATATCTATGCTCAGATCATTGATGACACAAAGGGGACGACGCTTGTCTCCGCTTCTACAATGGAAGCGTCATTCAAAGATACGAAGAGCACAGGCAATCAGGACGCTGCAAAAGCGATCGGCAAACTTATTGCTGAGCGCGCTCTGGCTCAGAATGTTAGCGAGGTCGTATTTGACAGAGGCGGTCATGTCTATCATGGCAGGATCAAAGCCCTTGCGGATGCAGCCCGTGAAGCTGGCCTGAAATTCTAGTAGGAGGCAGAGAAACGTGGCTAAAGAAAAACCTGATAACAAATCATACAGCAGCAAAGGCCTCGAGCTTACCGAGAGGATAGTTTCCATCAACCGCGTCAGCAAGGTCGTCAAAGGCGGTAAACGTTTCCGCTTCAGCGTGCTTGTTGCAGTAGGCGATGGAATTGGACAGGTAGGGCTCGGGACAGGCAAAGCCAAAGAAATTTCTGAAGCGATGCGCAAAGGTATCGAGCATGCCAAAAAGAACCTTGTCGACCTCAAGAAGGTTGGACATACAGTTCCCCATCCCATCATCGGGAAGTTTGGCGCGGCGCAGGTACTTCTACGTCCGGCAGCTCCGGGAACCGGAGTTATCGCAGGCGGCGCTGTTCGCGCGATAATGGAACTTGGCGGAGTCAAGGATATCCTTACAAAGTCTATCGGCAGAACCTCAAACCCGATAAATGTTGCCTATGCGACCATGTCAGCGGTCAAGAACCTCAGGACTCCTGAGGAGATCAACCGCCTTCGTGGCAAAGAGCGCAAGGAAGCCTAGGAGGTATATACGATGGCTAAACTTCGCATAACATGGAAAAAGAGCACTGTAGGACGCTGTCCCCATCAGGAAAGAGTCGTAAAGGCGCTCGGGCTCCACAGATTGAATGAGACTGTTTACCACAATGACTCCCCTCAAATCAGGGGGATGGTCAACACCATCGGTCATTTGCTGGATTGGTCTGTTGAAGAATAGGAGGTGCTGCCATGAAAATTTGTGATCTGGCCCCCGCAGAGGGCTCGCGCAAAACTAAAAAACGTCTCGGTCAGGGACTTGGCAGCGGTCAGGGAAAGACGGCCGGTAAAGGCCACAAGGGTCAGAAGGCTCGTAAGAGCCCGGATATCCGCGCCAACTTTGAAGGCGGGCAGATGCCGCTTGCCCGTCGTATCCCGAAACGTGGATTCAGCAACTTCCGCTTTGCCGTGAAGTATGAGGTAGTGAATGTCGCTGAGTTAGAAGATCGTTTTGAGGCCGGCGCAGAAGTCAACGCTGTCGTATTGTACGAACTACGTTTGATTTCAGCCCCCGACAAACCGGTTAAAATCCTCGGTGTTGGAGATCTGTCCAAAAACCTTACAGTACATGCCGATGCCTTTAGCGCTTCTGCGGCAAAGAAAATAGAAGCAGCTGGCGGAAAGGCAGAGGTGATCTAAGTGATAGACTCCTTCCGGGATGCCTTCAGACTGCCCGATCTTAAGCGTCGGATACTGTTTACTCTGGCCGCTCTGTTTATATATCGCGTTGGCTCACATGTGCCGACACCCGGTGTCGACGCTGCTGCCCTCGGGAAGCTTTTTGAACAGGGTGGAGTTCTGGGGTTCCTGGACCTCTTTGCCGGCGGAGCGCTGAGCAGATTTAGTATCTTTGCTCTGGGCGTTACGCCTTATATCAACGCAAGCATTGTCATACAGCTCTTAGCGGTTGTCATGCCAAGCCTTGAGAAGATGCAGAAAGAGGGAGAAGAAGGACGTAAAAAGGTCGTACAGTACACAAGGTACGGTACAATCGTTTTTGCACTGATTCAGGCTGTCGGAATGACAGGCTGGCTGAGAAATCTTGGAATATACACCGGCAGTTGGCTTGACCTTATGCTTGTGGCCGTTACTTTGACCACCGGCGCGGTCGCCGTCATGTGGATCGGCGAAATAATGTCAGACCACGGGATCGGCAACGGCATATCGCTGCTTATCTTTGCGGGTATAGTCGTAAGAGTGCCTGAGGCTATCATACGCACGCTGTCGCTCGTCAGACTTGGAGAAATGAATATTCTTGTACTGCTTATCGCCGTAGCTATCATGGTCGCGGTAGTAGCCGGATGCGTCATGCTTCAGGAAGGACAGCGCCGTCTTCCGGTGCAGTATGCGAAACGTATGGTCGGCAACAAGATGTATGGCGGTCAGAGCAGCTTTATCCCGCTCAGGGTCAACACAGCAGGTGTTATCCCTATCATCTTCGCCTCCTCGATCCTGCTCTTCCCTTATACGATAGCCGGACTGTTCCAGGGGCAGATGGCTCAGGCTGTACAAAAGGCTTTTAGCCCGAGCAGCCCAGTCTATATGACGCTGTATCTCGCTATGATTATATTCTTCTCATATTTCTACACGGCGGTAGTTTTCAAGCCGGAGGATATCTCTGACAATATGAAGAAGAACGGCGGATTCATACTTGGTATACGTCCAGGCAGACCGACCACGGACTATATTGAAAAGGTCATGGGCCGCATCACGCTCGGCGGCGCGGTAGCTCTCGCTATTATCGCGGTCGTCCCGACAATGTTGACAGGGCTCATGAACATCAATACGTTCTATTTCGGCGGCACAGCAGTGATAATCGTCGTAGGCGTTGCGCTTGACACTGTACACGAGGTCGAAGGGCAGCTCCTTATGCGTCATTACGAAGGTATTTTGAAGCGTCGCGGCGGCAAGAGCGGACTTCTTAAACTGTAATCGATCAGGAGGCAGCAATGAGAATAATTCTTATAGGCGCTCCAGGAGCAGGTAAGGGAACGCAGGCGGAAAGCATAAAAGCAAAGTATCCAATAGCTCATATCTCCACAGGGGATATCCTCAGGGCCAACGTAAAAGCTGGCACGGAGCTTGGTAAGAACGCCAAGGGCTACATGGATGCGGGCAAACTGGTACCCGACGAGATCATTATCGCTATGGTCGAGTCGCGTCTTCAGGAGGCCGACTGCAAAAGTGGATTTCTTCTTGACGGATTTCCGCGCACAACGCCGCAGGCCGAAGCGCTTGACGTTATACTCAAGAAGCTTGGCATTGCCCTTGACGCGGTCATAGACCTTGCTATCGACGACGAAGTCGTAGTACAGAGACTGACCACAAGAAGAGGATGCAAATCATGCGGCGCTATTTATAACACGCTGTTCAATCCGACAAAGGTCGAGGGCGTATGTGATAAATGCGGCGGAGAAGTCATCCAGCGTGACGACGACAAAGAGAGCGTAATACGCAACAGGCTTTCTGTCTTCCACGAACAGACAGCTCCGCTTATCGAATACTACCGCAAGCAAGGGCTTCTCCATACGATCGATGCCACTGGCGGTAAAGATGCGGTCCTCAATTTTCTTGAAAAGGAAAAAGGCTGCTGTTAATGATCACTTTTAAAAGCGACCGTGATATCGAGAAAATGCGTCGAGCCGGTCGTCTCGTGGCGGATATCCTCAAACTGATGCGGGATATGGTTCGCCCTGGGATAGATACTCTTACTATGGACGCGGCGGCAGAAGAGCTGGTTGTCAAATCCGGCGCGAAGCCTGCGTTCAAGGGGTATAAGGTCCCATGGGTCTCCATACCGTTTCCGGGGACTATCTGTGCCTCTATAAACGAGGAAGTTGTACATGGAATTCCTTCAAAGGACAGAGTACTAAATGAAGGCGACATTATAAGCATAGATACCGGCGCTTCGCTTGACGGATTTTTTGGCGACGCGGCCTGTACCTTCGCGGTGGGGAAGATAAGCGAAGCTCGACAGCGGCTGCTCGATGTGACGCTTGAATCCCTGCACTGCGGAATAGCTGCCATTAAGCCAGGGGCGACCTTAGGCGACGTCGGTAGCGCCGTAGAGCAGCTTGTAACGCCGGCCGGATTTGGGCTTGTTCGCGACTATGCCGGCCACGGTATTGGCCGCAGGCTTCATGAAGCCCCACAGGTCCCCAATTATGGCGAACCGGGAAGCGGTGTGACATTGAAGTCAAGGATGACCTTTTGCGTCGAACCTATGGTTATGTCTGGAGAAGAGCGTGTTAAAAACCGTGCCGACCATTGGACGGTAGTGACTGCGGACGGCAGCGATGCCGCGCATTTTGAGCATTCTCTTCTTGTAACGGACGACGGCGCGGAGATCTTAACGCCTTGGGAATGAGCGGTACAATTGAAAGAGTGAGTTTCAAGGTGGGCGATATTGTTATAGTTCGTCAGGGCAGACATAGAGGCTCTATGTTTGTTGTGGTGGGCACAGAGGGTGAGAGGCGAGTTTTTATAGCTGACGGCGGCGATTATCCGGCGCAGAAGCCAAAAAAGAAAAACGTACTCCATCTTCAAAGGACACTAATGAATCTCGAAGATGTGGCCGAGCGTGTTGCTGGCGGGAAACCTCTGGACAACGGCTGGTTGAAACAGAGATTTACCGCGGTTTTGAATAACAGCGACACATCTTGCAAACAGGAGGTTGAAGCTTCTGAATGGCCAAAGAAGAAGTAATTGAGGTAAAAGGCACGGTAGTTGAGCCGCTGCCGAATGCCATGTTCCGGGTAGAACTGGAAAATGGCCACAAGATATTGGCTCATGTCTCGGGGAAAATGCGAATGCATTTTATTAGGATCCTTCCAGGCGACCGTGTGTTACTACAACTTTCGCCCTATGATCTGACTCGAGGGCGTATAACATACAGGTATAAATAGAAAGTATTAACGATGGCAGTCCCACATAGTTGGGATCAAGTAATTTCAAGGAGGTCTACAATAAATGAAAGTAAGACCGTCGGTCAAACCTATTTGTGAGTATTGTAGGATAATCAAACGCCATGGCGTAGTACGCGTGATCTGCAGCAAGAACCCGCGTCATAAGCAGCGCCAGGGAGCAAGGAGGTAACGGGTAATGGCTCGTTTAGCCGGTGTTGACCTGCCGCGTGAGAAAAGAGTCGAGATCGCTCTGACTTATATATTTGGTATAGGCCCTGCGATCGCCAAACGGATCATCAGCTCGACTGGTATCAATCCTGATACCAGAGTCAAGGATCTGACTGAAGACGAAGAGCAGAAACTGCGCGCAGAAATTGAAAACAACCATACGGTCGAAGGAGATCTTCGCCGTGAAGTAGCCATGAATATCAAGCGTCTTATGGATATCGGCTGCTATCGTGGTCTCAGACATCGTCAGGGACTCCCTGTTCGTGGTCAGAAGACAAAGACAAACGCCCGCACACGCAAAGGTCCGAAGAGGACAGTCGCGGGTAAAAAGAAAGCCACCAAGTAGGCTAATCAGGGAGGGAATAACAAGTGGCCAAACGCGTACAGCGTTCTCGTAAACGCAAGGAAAGAAAGAACGTAAGTTACGGTGTTGCGCATATTTTCTCTACGTTCAATAACACCATTGTCACGCTTACAGACAAACAGGGCAACGCGCTCTCATGGGCATCAGGCGGAAACGTCGGCTTTAAAGGCGCGCGTAAATCTACTCCTTATGCGGCGCAGATGTCGGCAGCTCAGGCAGCTAAGGTCGCACAGGATCATGGTGTCGTAGAGATAGATGTTATCGTTAAGGGGCCGGGCCCTGGACGTGAATCCGCAATACGTTCACTTCAGGCCGCGGGACTCCAGGTCAACGTCATCCGTGACGCAACGCCTATTCCGCATAATGGATGCCGTCCGCCAAAACGGCGCCGCGTGTAATAAAGGAGGTAACTTACCAGTATGAGCAGATACACAGGACCTGTTTGCAGGCTTTGCCGCGCAGAAGGTGCGAAGCTCTTCCTAAAGGGAGACCGCTGCTATACAGAAAAGTGCGGGCTCACAAAACGCAACTCGAAACCAGGGCAGCATGGCACACGCCGCGGTAAGATGAGCGAATATGGACTTCGCCTTAGAGAAAAGCAGAAACTTCGTCGTTTTTACTGCCTGAACGAAACACAGTTCGGGGCAGTATATGAAAAAGCAACAAATTTGCCGGGACAGACTGGACATAATTTCCTCCAGCTCCTCGAGCGCCGTCTTGACAACGTGGTCTATCGTCTTGGCTTCGGCGTGAGCCGCAATCAGGCTCGTCAGCTTGTTCGTCATGGACACTTCACGGTCAACGGACGCAAGCTCGACATCCCGAGCGCGCTGCTTAATCCGGGCGACGTCGTAGCCGTCTGCGAAGGAAGCAAAGAGATGGCTCTTCTGAAGGAGAACTCAGAAGCGGCCGCGGCACGTGCCATACCGGCATGGCTGTCATTTAATTCAGAAGCGATGTCAGGAAGCGTGGTCTCGACTCCAATACGTGAGCAGATCGAAGTTCCTGTCAACGAACAGCTTGTTGTTGAATTCTATGCCCGTTAGGGAAACGAAAGGTGGAGGCAAATATGGAGCATGATCGTCATGAGATCATAGTACAGGAATCCACCCCGTCATACGGAAAGATAACCATTGAGCCTCTCGAAAGAGGTTATGGAGTGACATTAGGGAACTCGCTTCGCAGAGTGTTGCTCTCTTCCATCAGTGGCGCCGCTGTACTTGCGGTGCGTATTGAGGGTGTGCTTCATGAATTCAGCACGATGCCCGGCGT
>JAUNSQ010000208.1 GCA_030539135.1 Synergistaceae bacterium
GAGGTTGAAAAATTTTTCTCCGTTGTTATTTGTGACGAAACGTCCGAAGAACGTCACCCAGACATATCCGCCGCTGCCGTGACGCAGGCGGTATCTGGAGCTGAACGTCTCGCCGGTAGAGAGCATCTCGTCTATGGCGTCCCTTACTATCTGCCTGTCTTCCGGGTGTACGCCCCACATGCCGTCTTCCGCGTATTTAGCCATTACCTCGTCATGCGGCATCCCGACTAGTCGGCAGAACCCCTCGTTGGCGTAGACCAGCACGGACGCCTCGTCCGACAGTACGCGCATACGGACAAAGCCGCCCGGCATGTCTCTCATAATTGCCTCAAGCTGCTCGGCTGTCTCACGTTCTCTCAGCTCGGTGTTGCGCAAGTCTGTCATGTTATGGATGGTACAGTAGATAAGGAAGCGCTCCCCCGCCACGGCTATTGGCCTTACCGTCACATAGATGTAGCCGTCCTCATCGCGGCCGTTTACGCCGTGCAGGCGTACTTCGCATGAAGATTCGTCGTTGGCCTCAATCGAACGTGATACGTTTTCGTGGAGTATCTTTAGGTTGTATTCATCAACATAACTTTCTATCCGCAGGGAGGAGAGCTCGGCATTTTCCTGGAGTATCTCCCCGCAGAGTTCCTTGGTATATTTTTCATTGGCGCGAAGGAGTTCAGCCTTGCCGTTACAGAATTCGAATATACAGGCGCCGCCGATATAACTGTTGAATATCAACGTCTCCATTGATTTGGGATCCCAAAAAGCGTTGTTGTTCAAGTCTTTAATAGTTTCCAACTTTATCATCGAGTGTTCTTTGCCGGAAGCGTCAACAAGCCGTGCGTAATCATCCAATGGCATGGGTTTGCTGTAAAGATAACCCTGTACATAATAACATCCGATAGATTTTAAGAAGTCAGCCTGCTGCTGAGTTTCGACTCCTTCCGCGATGACAGGCATCCCTAGCCACTTTGCCATACGGATTATAGATTCGACTATGTTGCCGCCGCGTGTGGTACCCTTATCGTCCTCCAGGAAACGCATATCAAGTTTCAGCACGTTGGCAGGGACGCTCTTAAGCGTGTTGAGAGAGCTGTATCCGCTCCCGAAATCGTCTATCTGTACTGTGAAGCCGAACGACACGAGGCGTTTAACCATAGATACTATCTGTTTCGCGCTCTCCGCAAACGCGGACTCGGTTATCTCAAGGTGCAGAAGGTCCACGGATATATCGTACTGTTTAACGAGCCCCGTGATGACTGCGTAGAAATCGTCACGGAAGATATCGTACCGAGAGATGTTTACGGATATCGGAATAGGCGAACGGCCTTCGTCAAGCCATTTGCGCAGGAGCATACAGGCGCGTTCCCAGACGAACTTATCCATCTCGTAGACGAAGCCGTTTTGCTCAAAGATAGGGATGAACTCGCCGGGAGGGATAAGCCCTTTTACAGGGTGACGCCAGCGCACCAGCGCCTCTGATCCGATAAGCGCCCCTGTGTTGTGGTTATACTGTGGCTGGAACCAAACCTCAAATTGGTTAGTAATAAGGGCCGATACCATTTCGTTTACGATCTCTTGTTCGTGCAGGATCCGCTCCATCATAGATTCATCGTAGGTAGCGGTATGGACGTCGAAGCGCCCTTTTACCGTCTCTGCAGCGAGAGTGGCATGGTCGAACATCGTGCTGACAGGAAGTTTTTTGTCCGTAACGATATATTGCCCTGTGCTTATCGCAAGAGGGCTTAACAGGAGCGTAGAGCGTGCCGCGTTGTCGCATATGCTCTCGACTTCTTTTGAATTCATAAAAGTTGCAGGGTATAACGCCGCGAAGTTGTCAGTCGCGATACGGCAGCAGACGCCGCCCATCTTTGTGAAACCTTCGTCGTAAACTCGAGCTATATGTTTCAGCACCTCATCGCCCTTTGACGTCCCATACTGATCGTTTATGAGT
>JAUNSQ010000209.1 GCA_030539135.1 Synergistaceae bacterium
CGTACGATTTTCGTGCTCAGCCGGTCTCCTTTCCAGAGGGAGGCTTCGCCGTTTCCAGCGGAACCCTGACGGCCAGAACGCCATGGATTAGTCTTTAGGCGTTTCCGGCTCGGAGAACCATCTATTCATTGATTGGATAATACACGCAAACCTGATAATTGACAAGTATTTTGTTCACAGAAAACGCGCCGAATCTCTGTTTTATAAACAGTCAGCGTCAAAACGCCGCCGGAGTTTTATTTAAAAACCGCTTCCAAATCCTTTGATTTGGTTGTATTCTTAAGGAACAGTGAGGTGAGGACATGACGACATTACACCTGCCGACGAATCTTCCGAAGCCCACGTTTGAAGAGATTCGCAGCTGTCCAATCAGAAGCCGCATTGACGACATGTGGATACGGTTTGGAATCAACCCGCCTCCAATAGACGGGCGCGACATGATCCTGCATATCTCGGACACCCCCTCGACGATGTTTCCATACATCCGCCGCGCGCTTCAGCGTCTGCGCCCCGCCTGGGTTGTACACACGGGCGACCTTGTGGATGACGTAAAGCTCGAGACGCGCCCCGCGCTCCTTGGGGTCTACCGCAAAAAACTCGCGAAGCTCATCAGTATTTTTGAGGAGGAGCACTGCGAGGCGATATTCCTGACTGGCAACCATGATGATCTGGCGAGCGTGCTTGAACTTACGGAACGTTCATCCATACAGGTATGGAGCCGTCCGGGACGCTTTTATATAGGAAGCTTCCGCTTTCGCGCGGGGCACTCGTACTCGGATGTGATTACAGAGAGCGGAGAATACAACCTTTTCGGACACAACCTCGAGCATCTGTCCATGGTGGATGGGGCCGGACATTTTTACCTCAACGGACTCGAGGAGATGCACATGATACACATGCAGACAGGCGACGTTATCCCTGTGCGCTATCCGCCCGGCACGAACGACGCGAGGCTCGACCGCAAGCGGGTTTCGCTGTAACAGAGTATACCGCGAGGAGGGTACATAATATGATTTCTCTTGTGAGGAGCGGGCCTGAGAGCTACATACTGCACACGACGGGAAGCTCGCCGAAGATGCGCGCGCACCTGAGCACGTGGGGCTCAAAGGTGGATCTGACGCCTGAAGAGGCGCTGGGAATTTACGGCAACAACCGCTATATCGTCTTCTTTGAGGTGACATCAGAGTTTGTGGAGGGTGAGACCGAGCGGGAGACATATGTATCGGAGAACACCTTCGCGCGCCTGCTCTGTTCCCTTGTCAACGACGGGCTGATAGGCTGCATCGACGAGGCCAGGCCCCTGCCGGGCTACATAACGATGAGGCTGCTGGGCGACGTCGACAAGGGCATCGACGCGGTCAGGGCGGACATAGGCGGCGAAATTATCAGCGCTCTTCCGTTGTTTCGCAGGGATATTCCAGAGACGTCCTCCATTATATATTTCACAAAGAGAGCTCTGAACAAGGATGTTCCGGCCAGGGCCATGAACCCGAGGGCGCTGCTCGTCTCGGACCGCTCAAAGGGCGCTATCATGCAGTACCTCATGACGCGCGGAGTCTCCTATCTCGGCGACTCGCTCGGCACCCCGGACTGGAAGGCCGTCGAGATCAAGATATACGACGCGAACGGCTACTTCGACATGCACAGAAAGCGCCTCTGGGCCGCCACGCAGGGCCTCCAGACGGGAGTGGTGCTCGAGGAGCGCTGGGGCAAGGACCAGGCCATGATAATGATGAGCGTCCCCATCTATATGCTCAAAATTTTTACGCCGATCGACGTGCGCGAGATCAAGCGCACCGCCATGGCCCTTGAATATGACTCGGCGGGGCAGCGCTTCGCTGACTTCGACGTCTTCTACGAGGACCGAAAGGTCAGCGCCTACACGGAGCTTGAGGCGCACCCTGGCATGACGAGGACCGAC
>JAUNSQ010000210.1 GCA_030539135.1 Synergistaceae bacterium
CGAGGACCATGTTGACCTCTACGCGATCGACGAGGGGCCTGGCATACCAGACATAGACAAGGCCATGACGGAGGGCTTTACCACGGCCTCCGATCAGGCGCGCGAGATGGGTTTTGGAGCCGGTATGGGGCTCCCTAACATGAAGCGCAACAGCGACGAATTTTCTGTCGACTCCGCGCCAGGCAAGGGTACATCCATACATTCTTCTATAATATTTAAAAAATAGGGATTATCCTCCGTCCCGAAACTTTTACTCGTAGACCCGGGAGGGATTTAAATGGCAATACACAGCGTAAAGATAAAAAGAGAAGCGTGCGAGGGGTGCGTCAACTGCATCAGGACATGCCCGACGGAAGGCATTCGCGTTATTGACGGCGAGATAAACATCCTCTCGGAACTCTGCATCGACTGTGGCGAATGTATGCGCGCGTGCCACCGCAAGGCGCTTGGCATAGAAGAGGACGATTGGGGCAAGATAAAGGAATCGCAAGATTCCGCGTATATAGCAGACCCGTCGTTCTTCACGCAGTTCAGCCACTATGGAGACCCTTCCGCGCTCGAGTCGATGATGATATCGAACAACATGGAAGTCCTGATAGATGACGTGGAAGATGCTTTCGACCTGTCGGCTTACGCTACGGCGCAGCTGATAAACAGAACGCCCAAGGCGTCGCGCCCGCTCATATCCGTTTATTGTCCGGCGGTGTTCAGGCTTATTCAGTCAAAGTTCCCGGAGCTGCTTCCAAGGATACTTCCTATATTTAATCCGCTAGGGCTTGCGGCCGACCTGTGGCGTCTGCGCACGAACAGCCATAAGCCGCTCACGCTCCTAGCGCCGTGTCCGGCGAAGATAACCGTGATACGCGAGCCTATCGGGCGTGAACGTTCGCCATTCGACCACGCGGTCACCGTGCGCAAAGTCGCAAGGAGCCTTATGGCCGAGGGGGAGCACCCCGACGATGCACCGGAACCAAAGAAGAGAAGCAACAGATGGGTGGCGTGGGCTAGGCGCGGCGGAGAATCGCGGCATGTGCAGGCCTTTTCGGATAAGAAGCTCACGATCCTCGCGGTGTCAGGCATGAGGAACACCTTAGACGCGCTACAGGAGCTGGAGCTTGGACGCCTTCGCGGAGTCGACTTCATCGAATGCCGCGTATGCGACACGGGATGCGTCGGCGGCATCGGCACGGCTGACTCGCGTTTCCTCGCGAGCCTTAGGCTTGGCAACATCCAGTCCGACTGGGAGATAAGCGAAGAGGACATGCAGCGCGCCGAAGAACTCTACACGATGGACTTCTGGACTGTGACAAAAGAATATTTGCCGAGACCCGGGCTTCCTCTTTCAGATAATGTGTCCGACGCTATGTTGAAGCTACAGCAGATGAAAGAGATATATAACGGTCTGCCGCACATCGACTGCGGCTCATGCGGACGGCCTTCCTGCCAGGCGATGGCGGAGGAGATCGTGCGCGGACACGGTTCCGTTACGGACTGTATATTCAAACTGAGAGAGGGGATAGCGACATTGGCCAACAGAATAGTCACTCTCTCTGAATCGCAGCCCCAGACGCTTAAGAAAAGGAGCGGCCAGCAATGAAGATAAGCGAGATATGCAAGGCGCTTGACGCAGATATACAGGTCAAGGGCGATCAGGATAGAGACATAACCAAACTTGTGGCTGGCGACCTGCTCAGTTTTGTAATGGGCGGCGCGCCTGAGGGCGCCGCGTGGGTCACGATACAGGCTCACCTCAACGTGGCTGCCGTAGCAGTGCTCAAAGACCTGCCGCTGATAATCATAGCGGCGGGACGAAAAGCCCCGCAGGACCTTATCGACCGCTGTACGGAAGAGAATATCTGCATAGCCTCCGTAAATCATTCCATCTACGGCGTATGCCGCAGGATGTCTGAGCTTGGCA
>JAUNSQ010000001.1:0-26149 GCA_030539135.1 Synergistaceae bacterium
GCTCTACGTTCTCAGTCGACATACTGACAATTCCTCACGCTTTCACAGGATGGGAAAAGGCCAAGCAAAAAGACACGACTTGTCCCAGTCTTAACCGTAAAGCCGCTGATGTTTACTATTTGCCGTTTTGCGGGGGGGGGGGGGTAACATAAGGTATGCCTCGCGTCGAACGTCAATATGGCCTTTAAGCATATCGCTGACAAACATATCATACGTCATGTCAAAAAAACCCTCCCTGAGCAGCTCTTCGTCACAGCAAATCCTACGCGGTATCAAGCAAAAAACGCGAAACTCGCGATTTCCGCCAGTTCATTCAACAGCGTTAGACTATCATAATATTCCTATAAAATCAACTACAAATTGGGATTCATCATAAAAAATATCAACGCTGGACTGAAAAATTCATTTCCCTCTCATTGCCGTCCAAATGTTGCTATACTATACGGGCTGATATGAAAACCATAATTGGAGGAATTCTTATGTCCGTCAAAAAAATTCTCGCCGCATTATCGGCAGCCATCATCCTATGCGGGCTCATCGCATCCGCCTCATGCGCGGCCTCGTTCAAGCCGGGAGAGAGGGCGGCAGACCTTTGGTATAACAAGCTCGACTGCGCGAAACACGGCGCGTATCTGAAATATAAGATGACTGTCAGCGACGACAAGGGCGTGGATTCGCCGCTCGAAATCGAAGTAACGATAAAAAAATATCTCTCGTCTGTAACATTGAAGGACAAGGACGGAACTATGACCCTGCTCACCGATATGGAGAATGACAGGACGACCGTCATCTCTCACACTGACAAATCTTTCATGGAGCTGGGGCAGGCGGAGCCTGGGAGCGTGCAGATGATAGGCAACATCGCGGAATTTAAGAAGCCGGAGCTCTCGACGCTCGAGCCGGAGGCCGGGACGGAGAAGATTGACGGAAAGACCTACGACGTAGACACCGTCAATATCGGAGGAAACGTATACAAGTATTACTTCGACCCCGGGACGGACGTGTGGCGCTATTGGTTCGCGGGCGGGCAGATGATGGAGATACTAGAGTACAAAGCCAGCGCGGAGAGCAGACTCTTCGCCGTCCCCGCAGACTACAAACGCATAGAACAGCCGAAAGAAAAATCCGGAGATAAAAAGCAATAATATAATTATTTATAGATATACGCAAAGAGGGTCTCCGATAAAATATCGGAGGCCCTCTTTAAATATTACTGCTAAGTTGCGGCGTTTAAAGCTGCGGCTTATATCACAGGATAGGCGTCGGGGTCGAACTGATCCTGTATGCCGATGTCTACCTTGCACTCCCGCGCGAACTTGTTCGGGAGGAAGTCCTTCGCGACCTGCGGGAAGAGCACGTAGCTGATGATATCCTCGGGCTGCGTCGCCCACACGCCTATCTCTTTGCGCGCCGCCTCAAGCTCCGGCTCGATCTTCTCGCCGGGGCGGCAGGTGATCGGCTCTTCGTCGCCGAGGACGATCTTCTGTATCTCGGGGTCTACGGGCGCTGGGGTCTTGCCGTAGTATCCGCGGAAGTACTGCTTCACTTCGTTGGGGACCATCTTCCAGCGCTGGCCGGAGATGACGTTCATCGCGGCCTGTGTGCCAACTATTTGGCTGGTAGGCGTGACGAGCGGCGGGTATCCCATTTCTTTGCGGACACGCGGAACTTCCTCCATGACCTGCTGGAACTTGTCGAGGCATCCGCCCTCTTTGAGCTGGCTCTGGAGGTTGGAGTACATGCCTCCCGGTATCTGGTACAGGAGGATGTTGACGTTGACTCCACTGACTCCCATGATGATGTCCTTGTATTTTTCTTTGAGCTCCGAGTAATACTTGGAGATCGGGAGGAGCTTTTCAAGCGAGAGTTTTGTGTCGTATTCCCCTCCCGCCAGCGCCGCGACCATCGTCTCGGTGGCTGGCTGGCTCGTGCCCATCGCAAACGGCGATATAGCGCAGTCAACGACGTCCGCCCCGGCTTCGATCGCCGCGAGGTAGCTCATCGCCGCCATGCCGCTCGTGTAATGGCTGTGTATCTGCACGGGGAGTTTGACCTTGGACTTGATCGCCTTGACGAGCGCGTATGCCGCCGTCGGCGAGAGAAGTCCGGCCATGTCCTTTATGCAGATGGAGTCGGCGCCCATGTCGGCCATATCCTTCGCCTGCTTCGCGAAGAGGTCGAGCGTGTGGACGGGCGATATCGTGTAGGATATCGTCATCTGGAGCTCGCCGCCCTCTTTCTTCGTAGCCTCCGCCGCTATGGACATGTTGCGGAGGTCGTTGAGCGCGTCGAATACCCTGATGATGTCCACGCCGTCACCGATAGCGTGTTTTACGAACTCGCGGACGACTTCGTCGGAGTAATGCCTGTAGCCGACGACGTTCTGCCCGCGCATTAGCATCTGTGTCTTTGTCTTCTTGAGGCGCCTTTTGATTTTGCGAAGTCTTTCCCATGGGTCTTCGTTAAGAAAACGCATCGCTGAATCGAACGTCGCCCCGCCCCACATCTCTATGTAATGGTAGCCAACTTCGTCCATCGCGTCGCAGATAGGCAGCATATCATCCGTGCGCAGACGCGTCGCCATAATCGACTGGTGCGCGTCGCGGAAGCATGTCTCCATGATGCCTACGCGCGGCTTTGCCACGGGCTGCGCCTTAGAAGCGACTTTCACTTCCTTGACTTCGACCTTCGGCGCCGCCTCCGTGGATCCTTCAACGGGGGCGGTATTCGTCGGCGCGGCGGCGGCCTTGGTCACCTTGGTGGCTATGACCCTTATCTCTTGTATTACTTCACTCTTTGCCATTTACTTCTAATCCTCCATAGTCATCTTAGCGAGATGTTCATAGTACCGGCGGCGGGCTTTGATGTCCTTCTCCTCTTCCTCAAGAAGGGCGGCTGCCTCTGTCGGGTTCGTTACAGAGAGGCTCTTGTATCTCGTCTCGTTGTAGATGTAGTCCTTGAGCGGGATGCTCGGCTCTTTGCAGTCTATCGTGAGCGGGTTCTTGCCCTCTTTCGCGAGGTCCGGGTTGTAGCGCATGAGCATCCAGTGGCCCGATTCGACCGCCTTCTTCTGCTGGTCGAGGCCGTTTATCATGTTTATGCCGTGGGCTATGCAGTGGCTGTACGCTATGATGAGCGACGGGCCATTGTATGCCTCGGCTTCCTGGAATACCTTTATCGTGTGCGCGTCGTTCGCCCCTATCGCGACTCTTCCTACATAGACGTTGCCATAGCTCATCGCCATGAGCGCGAGGTCTTTCTTGCCCATGCGCTTGCCTGCGGCTGCGAACTTGGCTACCGCTCCGCGCGGCGTGGACTTTGACATCTGTCCGCCAGTGTTGGAGTAGACTTCCGTGTCGAGGACGAGGATGTTTATGTTCCTGCCGGAGGCTATCACGTGGTCGAGTCCGCCGTAGCCGATGTCGTATGCCCACCCGTCTCCGCCTACGCACCATACGCTCTTCCTTACGAGGTTGTCGGCGAGGGAGAGCATCTCTTCCGCCTGTTCGGTGCCGAGGTAGTCGAGCTGCCCTTTGAGCTCTTCGACTTTGTACTGTACGGCTTTTATCTCGGCCTCCGTGTTCTGCGGAGCGTCGAGTATCTCTTTGACGATCTCCTCGCCGAGCTCGCCTTCCATCTTCTGGAGGAGTTCGGCCGCGTATTCGGCGTGCTTGTCAAGTGTGAGCCTGAAGCCGAGGCCAAATTCGGCGGCGTCTTCAAAGAGCGAGTTGCTCCACGCCGGGCCCCTGCCTTCGTCGTTCACGCACCACGGCGTGGTCGGGAGGTTGCCTCCGTAGATGGAGCTGCATCCCGTGGCGTTGGCTATGAGGGCCCTGTCTCCAAAGAGCGAGGAGAGGAGCTTGAGGTACGGGGTCTCGCCGCATCCCGCGCACGCGCCTGAGAATTCAAAGAGCGGGCGGAGGAGCTGCACATCTTTGACTGTGGTCGTGTTGAGCTTCTCTCTGTCGACGTCTGGTATGTCGAGGAAGAAGTTCCAGTTGTCGCGCTCGGGTTCGCGGACGGACATCTGGTCTACCATCGTGAGAGGTCTGGCGGTCGTTCCTTCTTTTGCCTTGACCGGGCAGTTGTGGGCGCAGAGTCCGCAGCCCGTGCAGTCTTCAGGGGCTATCTGTATGGTGAATTTAGCGCCTTCGAAGTTCTTCCATTTGGCGTCGGCTGATTTGAATGTCGCCGGGGCGTCTTTGAGTACGTCCGCTTCGTAGACTTTGGCCCTTATCGCGGCGTGCGGGCAGACGAGCGAGCATTTGCCGCACTGGATGCAGAGGCTGGGATCCCATGATGGTATGTCTATCGCTATGTTGCGTTTCTCGTACTGCGTGGTGGCGCTTGGGAATGTCCCGTCGTCCGGCAGGGCCGATACTGGTAAGTCGTCTCCCTTGAGTATCATCATGGGGCCGAGCACGTCTTTTACGAACTCCGGCGCGTCGTCCGCCACCGGCTTGTGGATGTCGAATGTCGCAGTGGCTTCGGCTGGGACTTTGACTTCGTAGAGGTTTGAGAGCGTCGCGTCTACCGCGGCGATGTTTTTGTCTACTACGGCCTGGCCTTTGCGTGTGTAGCTCTTTACGATGGAGTCTTTTATAGCTTTGATGGCTGTGTCTTTTTCAAGCACGCCGCTTATGGCGAAGAAGCAGGTCTGCATGATGGTGTTGGTGCGTCCGCCCATGCCTGTCTCTTTTGCTATCTTGACTGCGTCTATGGTGTAGAATTTGAGTTTTTTGTTGATTATGTGTTTCTGGGCCGTGAGCGGGAGTTTGTCCCATACTTCTTCGGGGCCGAACGGGCTGTTGAGGAGGAATGTGGCTCCTTCCGCCGCGCTCTTGAGCACGTCTAGTTTTTCAAGGAATGTGAAGACGTGGCATGCAACGAAGTTGGCTTTGTTTATCATGTAGCTGGCGAGTATGGGGTTGGGTCCAAAGCGCAGGTGGCTGACTGTGTAGCCGCCGGATTTCTTCGAGTCGTAGCTGTAGTAGCCCTGTGCGTAGAGGTCTGTCTCTCCGCCTATTATTTTGATGGAGTTTTTGTTGGCCCCTACTGTGCCGTCCGAGCCGAGCCCGTAGAAGAGGCAGCGTACTGTCTTGGGGTCTTCTGTGTCGAACGACGGGTCGTAGTCGAGGCTTGAGAAGTTGAGGTCGTCTTCGATGCCGACTGTGAAGCTGTCTTTGGGCATTGCTTTTCCGAGTTCGTCGTAGACGGCTTTGACCATGGCGGGCGTGAAGTCTTTGGAGGAGAGTCCGTAGCGGCCTCCGATGACTGTTACGTCTGTGTCGGCGAGGGCTTCTCTCACGTCCATGCAGAGTGGCTCGCATATCGCGCCGGGTTCTTTGCAGCGGTCGAGTACGGCGATGCTTCTGACTGACGCTGGGAGTGTGTTGAGGAATCTGGAGACGTCGAAGGGCCTGTAGAGGCGGACGTCGAGGACTCCGACTTTTTCTCCGGCTGCGTTGAGTTTTTCGGCGGCTTCTCTCGCTACCGCGGCGCCTGAGCCCATGATGACGATGACTTTTTCAGCGTCGTCTGCCCCGTAGTAGTCGAAGAGGTGGTAGCTGCGTCCTACCCGTTTGGCGAATTTGTCCATGGCTTTCTGCATGATGTCGGGGACTGCTTCGTAGTATCCGGTGCAGGCTTCTCTAGCCTGGAAGAATGTGTCTGGGTTCTGGGCCGTGCCGCGGACGAACGGGACGTCGGGGCTTAGCCTGTTGTAGCGGTGGCTCCTGACGAGGTCGTCGTCTATGAGTGATTTGATGTCGTCGTAGTCGAATTCTTCTACTTTCATTTCTTCGTGGCTTGTCCTAAATCCGTCGAAGAAGTGGAGGACTGGGACGCGGCTTTCGAGCGTTGCCATTTGGGCTATTAGGGCCATGTCCATTACTTCCTGTACTGTGGAGGAGCAGAGCATGGACCAGCCTGTGGATCTCACTGCCATTACGTCGGAGTGGTCTCCGAATATTGAGAGCGCGTGGGTGGCGAGGCTTCTCGCGGTCACGTGCATGACTGTGCTTGTGAGTTCTCCGGCTATTTTGTACATGTTGGGGATCATGAGCAGGAGTCCCTGCGACGCCGTGAAGGTGGTCCCCAACGCGCCGGCCTGCAGCGCTCCGTGGTATGCGCCGGACGCCCCGGCTTCGCTCTGCATTTCCTGCACGAGGGGGATGGTTCCCCAGATATTCGGCCTTTTCTCTGCCGACCATTGATCCGCCCATTCGCCCATCGGCGACGACGGCGTGATTGGGTAGATGGATATTACTTCGTTTACGGCGTGCGCTACGTATGCCGCCGCTTCGTTCCCGTCCAATGTTACCATCTTGCGTGTCATAATATTACCTCCTCTAGAATTTTACAGACGCATATCAATGCACACGTCAGCATTAAATGACTGTGTAAGGCACTTCTGTGTCATTATCGCACATTTGCCGACAAAAGACATCACTTATAATTATTTTGCTCCATGGAGCGCGAGCTTTACAAACATCGGCGCATACAGGACAGCCGCCGTTTTATAAAACGGCGGCCGCAAAAAAATTATAATTTAAGTAAATTTAACGATAAGCGTCAGTCGTCCACAAGGTCGTCCTGCCTGCCCTCGATAAATTTCATCCGAGCCTGCATGATCCTGTGGTTCTGGACCTCCGTCGCCGTAATATCCCAGGGCCCGTACGATACCGTCTGCCCTTGCCTCGGGAAGTTGCCGGAGAGCTCAAGCATCATGCCGGCCAGAGTGTCCACTTCCTCAAAGCCCGTATCGAACGGATAATCGAGGGCCTCGGACAGGTCCTCAAGGTTGACTTGCCCCTGCACGAGATATGTCCCGTCGGGCTCTCGGCGCACATCCGGCGTCTCGGTGTCGTATTCGTCCTGTATGTCGCCGACAATCTCCTCGATAAGGTCCTCGAGCGTGATGACGCCAGCCATTCCGCCGTATTCATCGACGACGATCGCTATGTGCTTCTTCGATTTCTTCATTATATCGAGAGCTTCGTCCGTCTTCATCGTCTCCGGGACGAAGATTGGCTTGCGCATTATCTTGACTATCGAGATATTGTGGTCGCTCCCAGCGAGCGGGGCCAGCAGGTCTTTAGCGTAGAGGACGCCTATGACGTTGTCGAGGTCTTCTTTGTAGACGGGTATACGCGAGTGGCCGCTCTCGACAAATATCTTCACGGCCTCCTCGGCCGTGCCGTCCTCCTCTATCGCGAAGACGTCCACGCGCGGAGCCATGACCTCCGACACTCGCGTGTCCTCAAAGGCGATGACGCTGTGTATCATCTTGCTCTCGTCTTCTTCGAGGGCTCCGGCCTCGCTGCCCTCCGTCACGATATGGTCGATCTCCTCGCGCGAGATGAGCGCGTTGATCGATACGAGGTCCAGACCGAAACACTTCCCTATAACGCTGATGATGGACGTCAACAGCCATGTGATGGGGGCCATCACGACGCTGAGGAAGTGCAGGAAGCCCAGCCCGGAAATGATGACCTTTTCTTTTTTAGCTATAGCGAAATTTTTTGGCAGGATCTCGCAGAACACAACGATAAGAAGCGTCATCACCGCTACGGCCACAGCGGGTCCGAAGACGCCCAGGAACTTTATGGCGACCGACGTCGCTACGGCGCTTGCCGCGATATTGACGAGGTTGTTGCCTATAAGAGTAACGTTTATCGCCCTGGCCGTGTTGTCTATGAGCCAGAGGAACCCTTTTTTGCGATGTGGGTGTTCATCTGAAAGAGCAAGTAGCTTTCCTTTTCCTGCCGCCGTTATAGAGGTCTCCATAGCGCTGAAATAAATGGAGAACATCAACAAAACGACAAGCAGGACGATACTGCCGGCTATGTCGGAACTCACCAACTATCATCCTCCTTGGATGGCGTAACTTGTCAGATGATTATAACATAGTGGCAAATTGGCAGACGCGGATATTATATCCGAATGGCGCGTGCGTGCCGCAGTCTATGGAAATGTCGTTATATCTCTTCGCCCTGCCTCTTGAAGCGCGCGGCTTTGTTGGCTATCTTGTTCTGCGCCATACGCCCGTTAGCGAGGCTCAGCAGCTTGTCCATAGAATGGGTGTTGTCGGGGTTCACCTTCACGATGCCAAAGCTGAATGACCTGCGGTAATCATGATTTGAGCCCCCGTCGCTAACGCGCATGACTTTCGTCCTCAGAGCGCCAAGCGCCGCGTCGAGCTCGGCGCGCGTCGTGTCCTCAGCAAAGGCGAGGAACTCGTCGCCGCTCGTTCGACAGAGGACGGGGCAGCTTTCCAGTTCCTTCAGCGCCCCCGCTATCTCAATGATATATTTATCGCCGACCTCGTGCCCAAGGATATCGTTTACAAGCTTTACATTATCTATATCGACATTGACGACGAAGAACTCTTTCTTCGCGTCCATCCAGCCCTGCATGACCATCATGGCGTAGTTGCGGTTATAAAGCCCCGTGAGCGGGTCGTGGAACGCGAACTCGCGCAGATCGTTCGCCCTTTTGTCCATGGCCTCTTTGCGCTCTTTCAGCTGTTCGACCATCGTGTTGAACGCGTCGGCGAACTCGCCCATAAAGTCCAGGCTCTGGCCATAGTCGCCCTTGGTTATCTGCTGTGTCTGCCATGTGAGATGTTTGAAGAAATTTTGGATAGTTTTCAGCGGGCCAGCGATAATATTCTCCGAGGGCGGCGACTGCGCGTCAAATTCGCCCTTGGCAAGCGCCAGCGCAAACCGTTTATTTTCGCCGAGACACTTCGCCAAAAATTGCAGCCCTTCGCCAAATTCACGAAACTCGGGCGGCAAAAGCTCCAAGTCGATATGAACGTCATCAGGCGAATAGATCGCCTGACGCAGATATTCAAACAACAGCTTGGCTGTGTCAGAGTCGCTGCTCACTGTCTTACTCCGCGGTTTCAGGAGACATCACGGTCCCACGGAAGCGGCATACTCTATCGCCGCTCGCCCAGCAGTCTATCTCCCTTACTTTGTAGTCTTTGCGCGTGTACGCCTTCAATATTCCGGAGAGAAGCCCCTCGTCGTAATTGCAGACAACCTCGTTCGTCACTGGCAGTCCGCTGCAGTCGAGGTCCTCCGACACCGTGAGAATAAGGTCGCCCGTCTCCTCGTCAAAATGCTCTATGCGCAGGATACCGATGCGAAGGTCTTTTAAAACTTTCTGGAGCGCCGCGAAAAAGCCGTCGATATCTAGGGAGAGGTCAAGTACGTTGGCAGCGAACTCGAAGCCGGCGAGGAAGCCTGCCTTCCTAAAGAGTTCGTCCGCCCGATCCTTGCCATACTCGTCGACAAGCACGTTTAACATGCTGTACTCAAGAAGCCGATATACGACGACCGGCATATCCTCGCCGAGTTCCGCGCGTCCCGCCTTTATGTCCCCGAGCTTGCTCCATTTGAAAAAGCTGTGCGAGGCGTCCCTGTTGAAAACGTTGGACATGCTGAGACCTCCTTCAGTTATATAATGTTTAAATATTATAACTAAATGTTGGCGATAATATCAAGGCTCAGTCCGATATATCGGCGATATTGGCCCCGTATTCGCGCATAGCTTTCGCGCTCCAAGCGAGCAGACGCCCTTCGGCGGCCTCGAATGTCTCTCCCTCCGGCGGCAGAAGCAGCTCCTTTTCGCCGACGGCGACCAGCTCCACGAGTTCCGATCTCCTGCGGACAAACTTACCTGTCTCGCAAAAATATTTTGCGCGGAGCGTGAAGAACGCGGCCTTATATATGGCGGACAAGACCTCCGAGCTCTTCTCGTGGAGGAAGTTATGACAGCAGGCGTGATATATATCGCACGCCCCGGTCAGCACTGCGCGTTTCGCGTCAAGGCGCGTGATCTTAGCAGAAAACGGCGACAGGCTGCCGACAAGCGGCTGTGTGTCGTAACAGAGGTGAAACAGATCCGACCTCTCCCAACATTCAAGCTCTTCCCGACCACAGATAAATCCGCAGACCATATCGCGGCGCGGCAGACCCGATATAAACGCGTCATAAGTTTTCAAGTCGTCCGTCGAAACCTTATCGAGCACGACGACGACATCTATGTCGCTCGTCTCCGAGGCCTCGCCCCTTCCGCGGCTGCCTTGTATACCCGCAAATACGAGCCTGTCTCCGAAGACTTCGCCAAGCCCCTTCGTAAAATTTTTCAGCCATTCGTCGATATCAAACGCCATTTGATATATCCTCCATAATAATTATCCAAACAAAATCCTCACGGCAATTATAATTCATTAAGATAAACAGAGAAACGCAGCCCATACTCTAAACAAATTTGCGGGCTTAAATTGACAAACTTACTGCATGTTTATAAGATGAAACTGCTGTTAAAGATAATACCGCCGGAGGTAGAGCGTGGAATGAAGACATGGAGATTTGCGAAGCTCGCTGTCGTTTGCGTCCTGTCGGCGTGCGCCGTGTCCTGCATAAGTCCTCACAGGGCGTGCATGGCCGCTTTGCCCGCCGCAGCCTTCCGAGATACAAAGATCAAGATAGCTTTCACGGGCGACCTCATGGCCCACCAGCAGCAGCTCGACCGAGCGGAGACGAACGGCGTCTGGGATTTCACGCCCTCGTTCGAGGCCGTCAGGGGCATACTGTCCGCAGCGGACTTTGCCGTCGGCAATCTCGAGACCACGCTCGCGGGCGGCGGCTACGCGGGCTATCCATGTTTCAGCACGCCGGATTCTTACGCGGAGGCGCTGAAAGGCGCGGGGTTCGACCTGCTCACCACTTCAAACAACCATTGTCTCGACACCGGGTTCGACGGTCTCGCGCGCACGGTCAAAGTCCTGCGCGGCATGGGCTTCCGCACCATCGGCACGTCTGAGAAAAAAAATGAGAGCGGCAAGCCGCTGCTCTGCGATATAAACGGCGTAAGGGCCGTCTTCGTCGCGTGGACCTACGGCACGAACGGGATACAGCCTCCATACGGAAAAGAGTGGGCCGTTTCGTATCTGAGCGAGGAGGCTGTAAGCCGCGACCTCGCCGCCGCGCGTTCCTTGTCGCCAGACATTATAATCGCGCTGCCGCACTTCGGCGACGAATACAAACTCGCCCCGCCTGAGAATGTCAGGCGCGACGTTGCGCTGATGCTGGACTGCGGAGCCGACGCGGTAGTCGCCGGGCATCCGCATGTGCTCCAAAAATTTGAGTTCGTAAAGAAAAGCGACGAGTCAGGCTCAAAAAGGGACGCCTTCGTAGCGTGGTCGATGGGCAACTTTATCTCCTTCCAGCGAACGAAGCCTCGCGACGTTGGGGCGATACTGGAGCTTGAGATAGAAAAAAATCCCAGCGGAACGTTTATTACGTCCGCGCGTGTCATACCTACGTGGGTGCAGGTCCGCACGTCGGACGGAGCGGCCGCCACGCGCGCGCTGCCTTTCGCATCCGCGCTTGGGGAACCGACGAGATGGAAGATGAGGCTCGGCGATATATACAAGGTCAACGAGGCGCGGCAAGGCGTCGTCAAGGACGTTCTCGGCCTTGATACAGCGCCCGACGCGAAGACGCTTAGTTTTAAGATCACTAAAAAATAGATGTATTTGGAGGCGTAATTACGATGAAAACGACAATGAAACGGCTTTGGCTTCTCGCGACGCTCTGCGTGCTGACGGCGGCTCCGCTCTGCGGCGGCGCGTTCGCTGCCGAAGCTCGGCGCTATATGGTGGTGAGCGACATCGCGGCGATAACGAAGTCCCCCAACGCACGCTACAAGGTCGAGCAGGGTTTTATCGCCGAAGCCCCCGGGATAAACGGGGCCGTTATCTACGGCAACATCGTAACGGTGACAAAGACCGACGCGAGCGGCAAATACGGCTATGTCAGTTTCTTAGGCGCTAACGGATGGGTGAAGATGTCGGCCCTTCAGAAGATGCCAGGGTATCAATCGTTCAAGCCCGAGCCGTTCCGCTTTGCCGCAGATAAGATAGAGCTGTTTCTGACGCCCGGCGCGCATCCTCTGAACAAATACGCGCCAAAGGGCGCTCCTTTTGACCTCTACGCCGGTGAGGTGACTGACGGCGTAGGGACATACAAGGACAAGAACGGCGTCGAGTGGACGCTGCTGCGGTTCGGAAGCGTTGGAGGCGATGTTCCGCGCCACGCGTGGACAAAGTCGTCAAACGTCCTCCGTCTGTCCGGGTACAAACCGAACTTCACGAAGGTGGATCCGAGGATGATACCGCGCTCGCTTCGCAGTTTCGGGAAGGTTCCGGAAAAATTTCTGCCGTCCATCGAGAAGAACGGCTTTGCCGCGGACGCTTCTCCGATACTGCCGGAGTACATAAATGTCGACGATATGGCCGACGTCTACGGCGAAATGTATAACACGCCTAAGTTCATCACGTCCGACCTCTTTCTGCACGCCTTCCACCTCGTATTTTCTCACGGGCTGAAGAAGATGGAGACTTCCGTCTTCGCGCCCAAGCTGGAGAAGATGCTGCAGGGCTCCCTCGCGCGCCTCTCCGCTATGGAGAAAAATACAAACAATAAAACACTCGCGCCGACCTTCGCCTCGGCGAGAGACTTCCTCACAGTACCATACCTCCTGCTGAGACCGGACGCGAACATCCCTGCGTCAAAGGCCGCGAAGGACGAGGTCTCGCGCATCGTTAAGGCGGAGGGCGTGTCCGTCTCAGGGATATCGGGCAAGAAAGAGGACTATACATTCTACAAACCGCGCGGGCATTACACGGCAAGCGAGGCTCTTTCACGCTACTTCCGTTCGGTGGCGTATCTGGGCGGCATGCCCGTGATACTGGCGGACAACGACCCTAGGGACACGAAACGCGCGAACGCGGCGCTGGCCACAGTGCTGTGCGAGGTATTTGCCGACAGCGATATGAGGAACCAATGGGACGCGATACGGGAACCGCTCGCCTATCTCGTCGGCGAGGCTGACGACGCGTCGATACGCGAGTTCGCGCCGGTCGTGAAGAAGGTCATCGGCGGCGACTTGAACAAGCTGGCCGACAAAGGGGCCCTCGACAGATTATATAAGGAGTTCAAAATGGCCTCGCCTCAGCCGCGGATAATCGACCGCAAAGCGTCAAGGATAAACATGTCGCGAGCGGAACGTCTTGCCGAAACGGCGTCGTTCCGCCTTATGGGGCGCAGCTTCGTGCTGGACGCTTGGGCGTTCTCGCTTCTGACCTCCGACCCGGTGAGCACGCCTGATGCGCCGCGCAATCTGCCGTTAGCGGAGGATTTCATGGCTGTCCTAGGTTCAAAGACCGCTGACAAATATCTCGACGGAGAACGCAAAAAATTCTCCGCCTACGACGCGACGCTGAAACAGGTCAAAGCCGACGCGGACGGGTATTTCGGCGAGGGCAGCAAAAACGTCTACACGGACTGCCTCTCCGCGCTCAAGACATTGTTCGCGGAAAAGGGCTCAAAGCAGCTCTTCTTCAACTCTCCGCTGTGGGACGTGAAGAAGCTCGTCACCGCAATGGCGTCGTGGACGGAGCTCAAGCATGACACCGTGCTCTACGCCAAACAGAGCGGCGCGGAGATGGGCGACGGGGAGGGCGGATACAGCGCCGAACCGTTCCGCGTCCCGAGACCGAAGGGGTATGTCGAGCCTACGCCGCGGACATTCGGCGCGATATGCGGCTCGCTGGACCGCATGAGAGAGCTCATCGTCAAATACAAGTTAGAAGCGAACGGCGACACCAGAGCTAAGATAGAAGCTCTGCGCGAATACACCGCCATCTGCCGTGATATCGCGGCGAAGGAAGTCGCGGACAAACCTCTGAACGACGACGATTACAAATATATCAACGACGTAGCTCTTTACATAAATGAGAATCTGCTGCTCGACGGATACGCCGACCCGACCGATAAGAAGACCGCGGACAGCCTGAAGATGGCTCTGGTCACAGATATAGCCACAGATTTTATAGATAACCGCGTGCTGCAAGTAGCGACTGGAACGCCGAGGCGCATATTCGTATTTGTTGACGATAAACATGCAGGACCGCGCCTGACCGTGGGCTGCATGTACTCCTTCTATCAGTTCGCGCGGCCGTTGAGCGAAGGGCGCATGACCGACGAAGAGTGGAAGAAGAAAGTCTACGACAAGAACGCGCAGAGAGAACTGGAGCCGCTCATGCCCCAGTGGAGCAAACAGCTCTTTGTACGTTAACGATCTTATAGCGGACGCCGCTCAGAAGGGCGGCGTCCGTTCTCTAAAACACCTTCTCCTGTTCGCGGCAATGCTTGCTCTATTCGTACCGCCGCCGTTCGCGGCGGCCGCTGTGCGCGAGCCTTTGTCGCCCTTCACCGGCGGCGTCGCCGAATACGCGGCCCCCGCAAGCCGCGACGTTAAGCCCGTTCGCGGGGCCAGAGCAGGCGTCGCCTCTCATCACGGGCTGGCGTCGCGGGAGATAGCTGTATTTTATGAGAGTCTACGAGCCTCCGCAGGTGATGATATCAAACATGTTATTATAATTGGGCCGAACCATTTTCGCAGCGGGGGCGGAGCTATATCCGTCTGCCCCGCGGGCTGGGACGTTGGAGGCGTATCCCTCGCCGCGGACGGCCGCGCTCTGCGGCTCCTTACGAACGCGGGAGCTTCCGCGGAGACTATGCCGTTTCGGCTGGAACACTCTGTCGGCGTCCACGTTGACTTCGTCTCGCGATACTTTCCAAAGGCGACGGTCACGGCGATGATCGTTAAGAACTCTGCGGCGGAGCGCGAGCTCGCGAAGGTAGTCCCCATCCTGTCAAAACTGCTTGACGAGCGAACGCTCCTCATACTGAGCATGGACTTCTCCCACGGGAAACTCCCGTCGCTCGCGGACGCGGAAGACGATAAGAGCGTAAAAGCGATCGCTGGTTTTGACACGGCGGCGCTGCGCGGCCTGGACATCGATGCGGCGTCGGCCGCTTGTATATTTTTGAAGACCCTCGAAGGGCGCGGGATTACTCAGGCCACGACGCTCCTGCGCGCGAACTCGTCGGAGATAGCGGGGACTCCGAACAAGCCCTGCACCAGCTACGCCTTCATGTTGTTTTCCAACGGGCAATAAAAAAGCAGGGCGCGGCAAGCGTCCTGCGTAAGTAAATCAAAAATCGTCCGCTGTTATTGCTTCATAGCTTCGGAGCACCCGCGGCCAAGCGTGATGAACGCCACACCGCTGAATATCAAGTTGACGCCCAATATTACCCCAATGACAGACGCCCCCGTGAAAAAGTTCCTCCACATAAGGAAGAAGAGTATCACGTCGAGCAGGCCGGAGACGAGGATCCACACAGAGCCGCCTATCGCTCTCATGCGGAAGTATTCAAACACCTTCGTGATCCCATACACCAAGAAGTAGCATGCGAGGAACATAGAGAGCGTGATAACGCCCGCTATCGGGTTCGCGAGGAATACGAAGCCCGAAAGGAACGACAGCGCCGCCATAAGTATCTGGGTCCAAGGCTTGTCTCCGTCCGCAAACCCTCTATATGCGCTCACGGCTTGGCAGAGCCCGACAGCCAGCAGCAAACATCCTATCACGGTCTCGACAGCGAACGAAGCCAGCATCGGCATGGCAAGCGACAGTACGCCTATGGCGAGCATCACGCCGCCGACCACATAGAAACGCTTTTTGCTCTTGGCGAGGTCTTCTTTGCTTACGTTAAACAACATCTTTATCCCTCCGTTTTATCTGTTTCGTCCGTCTTCTTTCCGGACAGCTTCTTGAACTGCGCGGTTATCCACGGGAACATCACGGCGACCGCCGCGATAGGAGCTATGAGTATTCAAGGCGGGCATCCGCCTGGACGTCTTCTAAATTCCATGAACTTCACTCCTTCATTAAGTATACCGTATTTTTCGATAATGGGGCTAAGCTGTAATTCTGCGCGGCCCTTTTGCCGATCGGCGGCTTTGTATGCTCGGGCGCGGGATATTTGTTTTCTGTTCAGATAGTATATATTTTTGACCATGCGCAGTATTGCGTAACTTTTGCAATCTTTAGCGTAATTTGGCTTATAATTAGCCGACGTATATCAATCAAAAGAAAAGAGTCCGTGATTTTTTATGAAAATGAGCAACACCGAAGCGCTCGAGAAAGAGCCCGTCGGCCCACTTCTTATAAGGTTATCCGCTCCCGCGATGGCGGGAATGTTTTTGTTGTCCCTGTATAACGTAGTCGACGCCTTCTTCGTCGGAAGGGGCGTTGGGCCTCTCGGCATCGCCGCCGTCTTTATCCTGTACCCCGCGGTCCTCGTCATCATGGCGATAGGGCAGACCTTCGGCGTCGGCGGCGCGTCAGTCATCTCGCGTCTGCTCGGCGCGAAGCGCCACGCTCTCGCGGAACGCGCTCTCGGTACGACGCTGACGTCGGCCGCTGTGGCCGGCCTGCTGCTCACCGCCGCGCTGCTGCCTGCGACGCGCAGGATGGTCTTCCTCTTCGGCGGCTCGCAGGATATCATCGAGAGCTCCGTGGCTTATGGCCGCGTGATATTCGCCGGGGCCATGCCCTACACGATGATGATGACCATGAACAATCTGGTGCGCGGCGAGGGCAACACAAGGCTCTCAATGTGCAGCATGGCTATATCGGCAGGGACAAACATGGTGCTCGACCCGATATTCATATTTGTATTCAGATGGGGAGTCACGGGCGCGGCGGTAGCCACCGTCATATCGCAGATGCTCGCGCTCGCGTGGCTGTTCTCATATTACATCGGAGGACGCAGCGCCGTAGCGCTTCGCGTCGGCAAGTTGAAGCCGTCGCTCCCTCTGCTGTTCGAGGTGCTCCGCGTCGGGGTCTCCGCGTTCACGCGGCAGATAGGCATAGCATTCGCGATGGGCACGATGAACAAGATATTCTCCAGCACGGGCGGAGATATCGCCGTCGCGGCGTCCGGCATCGTTCAACGCATGAACTCGATAATAATCATGCCGATGATAGGCATGGGGCATGGGCTGCTCCCAATAGTCGGCTACAACTACGGCGCGAGGAACGCCAAGCGTGTCGCGGACGTTATGAAGATATCCAACGTCTTCGCGACGATATTCTGCACGGCGTGCTCCGCGGTCATATTCATATTTCCAACGCAGCTCCTCGGCTTCTTTTCATCCGACCCTGCGCTCCTCAGCGTGGGCGTCCCTGGCGCGAGGCTGCTCGCGCTGGGGCTGCCCGCTGGCGGCGGACAGATAATGCTCTCGACATACTACCAGGGCACGGGGAAGGGCGGCATATCCTTCTTCCTCTCGATGCTGCGCCCGATACTCCTGCACCCAGCGATGGCCGTCTCCTTCGCGCTGATGTTTGGACTGAACGGCGCGTGGGCATCGTTCCCGATTTCCGAGGTCGTCACGGCGGCCATAACATGGCTCATCTATATCAAGTGGCGCGGGCTGCCTCAGAAGGAGCCGACGGCCGCCAAATGAAAGCTCTGAAATTTTTGCGGCGTATGACCTGGCTGCAGGGCAAGGCAGACCTCGGCGAAGGCCCCGTGCTCGCCGCGCTTGTAAAGCTCTCCATCCCGTCGATAGCGATGGTGTTGTTCCATACGCTGTTCCACCTCGTAGACACCGTGTTCATATCATGGCTCGGCGAGACCCACATGGTCGCGATATCCTACACGTACCCCGTGCAGATTGGGGTCTTCGCTATACTAGAGGGTGTCGGCAACGGGATGACGGCGATCGTCGGCAGGCGGCTCGGAGAGGATCGTCTCGCGGACGCGCAGAGGACGACGAAGGCCGCCATGGGGCTCGCGTATCTTCTCTGCCTGCTGTGGATACCATTCATCTTTCCCGGCGTCTCAAACTATTTCTTCCGCGCGCTCGGCGCGTCGGACCCGGAGACGCTCAAACTTACGTGGCTCTACAACCTGTGGATACCGATAACCTACGTGCTGATAAGTTTCTCCTACGTCACGAACTCCGTGTTCCGCTGTCAGGGCAACACAATGGTGCCGCTGAACTATTTCATCATAGCGAACAGCGTCAACCTCGTGCTCGACCCTCTGTTCATATTCGTCTTCGGGTGGGACATAACCGGAGCGGCCGCCGCGACGTTCATCGGGCGCGCCATAGGCACGTTCTACCTCGTCAAGAAACTCAAAGAGGAGAGCAAGATATCCGTCCCGCTCCTTCCGTACATCTCGTCAAAGATGCTGCCAATATGGGGCAGGATATCGATGATAGGCCTCCCCGTAACGCTGATGAGCGGGAGCGTAGCGCTAGGGCTCGGTACGGTGAACAGGATCCTCACGATGGCGTATGGGCCGCGCGCGGTCGCGGCGTGGATGGTCGACCTCCGCGTGGAAGACCTCTCGTTCAACACTCTCGTTGGGATAAACAACGCGCTCGTGCCGTTCCTCGCCTTCAATTACGGCAGACGCGACATAGCCCGCATGAAGAAGGGGCTCAACTCCGGCTTCATCATAGGCGCGGTCGTAACGGGCGTCATCGGACTCGCCCTCGCCGTATGCCCGCATCCTCTTATCGCCGTCTTCAAACCGACGGGCGAAGTCGCCTCTATCGCGGCGCGCGCGCTTCGCATATCTATCGCCGCGTACCCGATGGTCATCTACTACACGATATGCAATTCCCTCTTCCTCGCGACAGGCTATTCCGTGTTCGGATTTGTCGTCCAGATACTTCGCGCCGTCGTCCTCCGCATATCCGCGGCTCATATCCTGTCAAAGTTCGTCTCTCTGGAATATATATGGCTCTTCCAGCCAATATCCTTCGTCGGCGCGACGATACTTACGATCTTCCTCTCCTCGTTCCTCATGAAAAAAATCGCCCGTGAAATAGGAAAATAAAACGCCCGATATTTTTCAAATTATTCTTGACGAAAACAATTATATGGATTTTAATCTCTCTGGGCGCTGCTGTCGATTTCAAAATACGCTAAAGGGGCGGATATAATTGAAAACGGACTCCGACAGATACTTGGAACTCTCTCACGCGGACGGGAACATCATCATCGATTTTACCGAGCTGAGTTTTATTCGCTGTTCTATCAGGAAAGACAGCAGGCTGGACGAAGGGCAGAGTCCCTACGCCGTCCTGATGAACTTCAAAGGCAACGAACACAGCCAAGAATTCGGTTTCAATACAGCGACCGAGATGATGCGCTTCTACAATAAGATCATCCAAACCCTCGCCGACAGCCAGCGGAACGCAAAGCTGAAGATAAACATCTAACACAATTTACATCCCACAGATTTCCCGTTACATATAAATCCTAAAAGAGCTCTGCCCTATAAACGGGCAGAGCTTAATTTAACACGTTCTTAAAACATTTGTAAAAAATATTATCGAACTCTATTGACATGAAATATTTAATCAATATAATAACTGACATGTTAGAATGTCAGTTCTGAAAATTTATAACTCGGAGTGATAAGAATGACGAAGACGGAAGACATGCTAATATCAAAAGTCAATACGATCTCAGATGCGCTCTATTTATCTTTGAAAGAGAGCATCATTAACCTTGAACTGCCTCCGGGCGAAAAATTATCTGAGGCCCAAATCGCAAAACTCTACGGCGTAAGCAAAGCTCCTGTGCGATCAGTGCTTCAAAGGCTGCATCAAGAAGGGTACGTACAGATAAAGCCTCAATCCGGCACGGTGATCGCTCCTCTCATCTCATACGAAAAAGCGCGTGATATCTGTCAGATACGACTGCTGCTTGAACCTTATGCCGCCAGCATCGCCGCGCGCGTAATTACGGAAGAACAGAAGGCTCCTCTTTATGAATTTTCCAAGCAATGCAAAAACCTCAAAACCTGTACAAAAGATAGGATCGTCGAGCTGCATAAAATTGGCGATGAAAAGATGCACACTCTGATTTGGAAACTGTCCGGCAATCAGGAGATCGTATCTATTCTGACCGGCTATCACGATGAAATGAAACGCATGCAGATAACCACAGCCAAATACGCCGCAAGAATTCCCGCGTCGCTCAAAGAAATGATTGAAGTCAACGACGCGCTTTTAGCAAACGATTCCGAACGGTGCAAGGAGAAAATGCACGTACATATCGCAAATCTTCTCAAAGCGTTGGAAACAATAATGGAAAAATAATCCGTCGTTCATCGATGGTTATTTATGTTAGAAATAGCAGCAAATAATTTGAAAGGAAGGGTTCAAAATGAATAAGAAAGTAATCTGTTTGGCAGTTGCGTTAGTTTTATGCGTCTCTTCGTTCGCCTTTGCCGCAACATTCCTAAATATGGGAACGGCAGGCGTGTCTGGCGTCTATTATCCGGTTGGAGCGGCTATGTGCAAGATATGGAACGACAATATCTCCGGGATGAAAGCAAACGTACAGGCTACTGGAGGTACCGTACAGAACTTGCAGTTGATGGGCAGAGGAGACACTGAAGTCATCTTCACAGACGGCTCTGTTTTCGACGCCTATAACGGCAAAGGAAAATACTATGCCGAACCCGTTAATTTTATGGTCGCTAAGGGCAGCAAAATCAAAGACATAGCCGGACTAAAGGGCAAGAAAGTCGCAGTCGGCGCGGTTGGCAGCGGTTCGGAAACAATTGCATTTGAAATTCTGAGAGCGGCGGGGCTTGACCCAAAGAAGGATATCGACACACACAACCTGACACATTCCGAGGCTTCCAGAGCGTTCGGAGACAAACAGATCGACGCGGCGATAATCGCGGGACC
Organism: Synergistaceae bacterium; assembly: GCA_030539135.1. Lineage (GTDB taxonomy): Bacteria > Synergistota > Synergistia > Synergistales > Synergistaceae > JAUNSQ01. The sequence goes on from JAUNSQ010000001.1 coordinate 20,650, forward strand.
TGTCGGCATGGCGGGTATTGTTGAGGCAACAACTATGGGATTGATCGATTTGGTCAACATTCCAGACGATATAGTGAAAAAGATTCACGCGCAGTATCCGTACTATACGCCGTTCGTCATTAAGGCCAATTCATATAAAGGACAGACCAAACCCGTCAAAGTATTCGCGAGCTGGAATATCATTACAGTGCATGAGAAACTTGACACAGAGCTCGTATATAAGATGACGAAATCCCTCTACGAACACAAACAAGATTTGGTCAATGTATCGCCGAGGCTGAACGAAATGGATAAGGCGAACGTAAAATACATCACTATCCCCCTGCATCCAGGCGCACAGAAATACTATAAAGAAATAAAAGTCATTAGGTAAATATATATTTAATATCTCGCGGCGGCATACAAAAGCGTGTTGTTTGTATGCCGCCTGATATTTGGAGGATGTAAAAGTGAGTGATTCGATTATAGACGGCGGCCATGACGCTGAAGTCAAAAAAATAGTTGAAAAATATGATACAGAGAGCAGGTTTCGTATTTTAACTGGAACTGAAGGGCGTCTCGTCTCATTGTGGCTGATTGCAATGGCGCTTTTTCATCTATACACCGCTGGAATTGCGATATTGCCAGCTATAGTCCAAAACTCTATCCATTTGACTTTCGTTATTGTAGCGGCCTTTTTGCTATATCCCGCTACAAAACGTTCAAGCAAGACAAAGGTTCCATGGTACGATTTTATTTTTGCTCTTTGCGGTGGGATCTGTATTGGATATATTGCTTTTGCCTTTAGGAGCATTGCCGAAAGAGGCGGAGCTATTTACGGCTATGAAATATGGCTTGGAGTTATCGCGATATTGCTGATATTGGAAGCTGGACGGAGGGTTCTTGGTCCCGTGCTTCCAACATTGGGAATCATATTTCTTTCATTCTGTTTTTTTGGACAGCACCTCTCTGGGATTTTCCAAATCAGGGCATATAGCCTTGCTCGAGTAGTCGAGCACATGTATCTCACTTCGGAAGGGATTTTTGGCGCGGCTTTAGGGGCGTCGAGCACATTTGTCATCGCCTTTATAATCTTCGGCGCGTTTTTGAACAAAAGCGGCGGAGCGCGCTTTTTCAATGAATTATCATTAGCCTTGGCCGGTTCTTCGCCGGGAGGCCCTGCAAAAGTAGCGGTCGTCGCGTCGGGATTACTTGGGACAATAAACGGGTCGTCTGTCGGCAATGTTGCAACTACAGGGACATTTACCATCCCACTGATGAAAAAGGTAGGATATGAGCCCGAGTATGCCGGAGCCGTTGAAGCTGCGGCCTCAACAGGCGGACAGCTTATGCCGCCTATCATGGGAGCGGGGGCCTTTATCATGAGCGAATTCATAGGCATGCCATACGTAGACATTGCGTTAGCCGCGCTCTGCCCAGCCATGGCCTATTATATTTCCATCTTTGTCGCGGTACATCTTCACGCCCGCAAAGTGGGCATGAGGGGTATGGACAAAAAGAATCTGCCTTCCGCGAGAGCTGTCATGATGAAGGATGGGCACCTCCTCATCCCAATTCTGGTCGTGATAATTTCACTGTTGCTAAAATTTTCGCCGATAAAATCGGCTTTCTGCGGTATCGTGGCAATAATCGTCGTCAGCGCTGTAAGAACGCACACAAGGATGAGTTTCAAAGATATATGCGAGGCGCTGAGAGACGGCGCGCAGGGCGGAATCGGCGTGGCAATGGCCTGCGCGGTCGTTGGGTTTTTGATAGGGACATCTTCTTTGACTTCTCTTGGATTGATAATATCCAATAATATCATAGACATATCGAAAGGCAGCCTCTTCTTTACCCTTATATTGGCAATGATCTCATGCTTGCTTCTTGGAATGGGGCTCCCTACGACGGCGAACTATATCGTATGCAGCACGATCATCGCCCCAGCGCTTACAAAGATGGGCGTAGCGCATATATCGGCGCACATGTTCGTATACTACTTTGGTATAATGGCGGACTTGACGCCTCCGGTGTGTTTGGCGGCGTTTACAGGCGCTGGCATAGCGGGAGCCAATCCAACCAAGACGGGGTTTACTGCCGTGAGAATAGTGCTGGTAGCTTTCCTTCTCCCATATGCGTTTATCTATTTCCCTGAGATATTGAGTATCGGAACGCCGTTTATGGACTCGGCATTGATAACGATATTGTTTATTATCGGGGCATGTTCGATAGAAGCTGGGCTTGAGAGATGGTGCTTTATTAAACTCAATCTGCCGCTCTCGCTCCTTATGGTCGCTTTCGGCATAGGCATATATCTGCCGTTTCAGCTGATACATCGCGGCTCGGTAGCTGCCGTTATATTGATGCTCTTGTTCTGTTATATGAAAAAGAGGCGCGGTCTTACAGGAAATAACGAAACGATTTAATGAGGTGACTTAGATTGCATGATGTAAATTTTGATGAAATCATAGACCGCAGGAATACTGGGACAAGAAAATGGGATCGCATGGACGAGCTGTTCGGGCGAAATGATTTGATGCCGTTCTGGATCGCCGATATGGACTTCAAAACCTCGAATGATATTATTTCAGCTCTGAAAGACGAATGTGAACGTGGCGTTTTCGGTTACCCAGACAAACTCGATGAATGCCGAGAAGCGTTGATTCCGTGGATGAAGGCTCGTCACAACTGGGATATCCCTAAGGGCGCTATATCTTTTTTCCCAAGGATCATGGGTGGAATTGCTATTGCCATCGAAAGTTTCACTCGACCTGGGGATAAAATCGTCATACAGTCGCCAGTGTACCCGCCTTTTGCGAACATGGTAGATTATGCCGGCAGAGAATTAAAAGAAAATCCTCTCATAAACAACGATGGGAAATATGAGATAGACTTCGGTGGGCTGGAAAAACTTTTCCAAGACGGCGCTCATGTTTTGATGTTCTGCAGCCCACACAACCCCGTAGGAAGGGTTTGGAGCAAAGAAGAGCTGTGTCGCCTGGCGGAGCTTTGCCAAAAATATAATATTCTCATATTCTGTGACGAGATACATCACGATCTAATATATTCAGGGCATCAACATACGTGTTTGGGTTCGATGGACGGTATTAGGGAAAGTCTGATAACCTTTGTCGCGCCGACAAAGACGTTTAACCTCCCGGGTCTGATGGCCTCGGCTGCCATTATTGAAAACAAGGCCATGGCCGAGGCGTATGACAAATCGCTGAAGAGGTTTGATATTCAAGTCAACCAGATGGGGCAAACGGCGTTCATAGCCGCTTATCAAAAAGCCAAGAACTGGCTTGAACAGCTTCTGCCTTACCTCGAGGGAAACAGAGATTTTGTTTATGAGGAAATCAAGAAGTGCAAATCGATATCAGCGTTCCGCCCCGAAGGGACGTATCTCTATTGGCTGGATTTCTCTCCGTCCGGGCTCAACGCCGAAGAAATTCAGAAGAAACTGACCGATGTCGCCGGAGTAGCGCTGCACGACGGGAGAATGTTCGGTAAGTGCGGAGAGAAATTTATGCGCCTCAATATCGCGTGCCCCAGAGAGTATTTACGCAAGGGCATAAACAAAATAATCGGCGCTTTTGAGTAACAAGAAAATTCTTCCCATATCAGGCTGTGATGCCAATGAGAGCGTGCCGCGAAAACTTCCGCGGCACGCTCTCATTTATCATAACCAGTTATTGTCTATCCTCTGTTGTCGATTACCCTCTTCGTTTTCTTTTCGCTGCGCGGGAGGTCGCCGATCTTCAAGACCTGCGGAACGACTTTGATGCCGATGCCGGATTTGCATTCGTTGACGAGCTCTTCGGCGAGCTTTTCCGTATCGGCTCCGGGTTCGGCCTCAGCCTGAACGATCATCCTGTCGCGGAGGTCTTCGTTCTCAAGGATTATCCTATATTCGCTTGAGAAGCCGTCTATCTTCGAGAGTATCGCCTCGACCTGCGCCGGGTAGATGTTCGTCCCCTTGACCTTTATCATGTCGTCGCTTCTTCCGACGATGCGGTCAAGCCTCGGGAACGGCGAGCCGCACGGGCACTGTCCGGGGATTATCCTCGTGATGTCGTGCGTGCGGTAGCGGATGAGCGGCGCGCCCTCCTTGCGGAAGGTCGTTATCACGAGTTCGCCCTGCTCGCCATCGGGGAGCGTCTTGCCTGTCTTGGAGTCTATTATCTCACAGTAGATGTAGTCGTTGAAGTAGTGCATCCCCGTATGTTCGTGGCAGTCTATCGCGATGCCGGGGCCATATATCTCCGTCAGTCCGTAAATATCGAAGAATTCTATCTTGAGCGATTCATATATCCTCGCGCGTATCTTGTCGCCCCAGCGCTCCGAGCCGAAGATGCCCTTCTTGAGGTGTATATTGTCGCGTAGTCCTCTGGCGTCGACCTCTTCCGCGAGCGCGAGCCCGTATGACGACGTCCCGATAAGGACGGAGGATTTAAGGTTGCACATTATCTGTATCTGTCTCTCGGTGTTGCCCGGGCCGGTCGGTATGACCATCGCGCCGAGGCGTTCCGCTCCGGCCTGGAAGCCGAAACCCGCCGTCCAGAGCCCGAAGCCCGGCGTTATCTGCACACGGTCTTTCTCCGATACGCCCGCGAACTGATAGCAGCGCTCCATCATAACGGCCCAGTCCTCTACGTCCTGCGCCGTATATGGCATCATGACGGGCATTCCGGTCGTGCCCGACGAGGAATGGATGCGTATGACCCTGTCGGTTGACACGGCGAACATGCCCATCGGGTACGCGTCGCGCAGGTCGTCCTTATCTGTAAAGGGCAGCGTTTCAAACTGCTCTTTCGTCATCATCGTGTCTATCGGTATGCCCTTGAACTTCTCCTGATATATCGGGCATGACTTCGCTACTCTTCTTGCCTGCTCAAAACACTGGCTCATTATGCTAAGTTCGTTCATCTCTTCTGTTCTCTCCTATTCCATATCAAAAATTTATTTGTTCCTATCCCACGGCTTTGCCCTGGGAAAATTATCTCGCGATTTCTATTTGCTCCCACGCCATCGCTCGGCCTCTTTTATCCCGAGCTCGAAGGCCCTTATGTTCATGTCGAGGAGTTTAGGCTTGACGCATTCTTTTATCGCCGCGCGTATCTCTTCCTCCGAGAACGGCAGCATAGAGGCCCCGCATGCCGCTCCGAGCAGCACGATATTGAGCGTGCGGGCGTCCCCGGCCTCGAGCGCAAGTTTCGTCCCGCTTATGTACACGCCGTCCGGCGCGTTCTTCCTCAGAACGCCGAGGTATTCGTCCTCAAGGTATTTTCCCTGTTTTAGCGCGACGTTCGTCGGAACGATTTTGTCTATGTTGACGATACACCTTGAGCCTTTTGTGAGCTTAGGTACCTGGCGCGCGGCTTCCGCGAGCTCGAAACCTATGAGGATATCCGCGTGATATGTCGGTATGACCGGCGACACGCCCTCTCCGCCGATGCGTATGTGGCTCGAGACGGAACCGCCGCGCTGCGCCATCCCTATCGTCTCGGATGTGCGAAGGAAG
>JAUNSQ010000001.1:26159-37371 GCA_030539135.1 Synergistaceae bacterium
CGTGGAAATTATCTTCGACGCGAGGAGCGTCCCCTGTCCGCCGACTCCGGCTATCACTATACTCTTAAGCATTACGCTCGCCCCTTTTTATCGCGTCGACCGGGCAGACGTTCGCGCAGAGCCCGCAGTCGGTGCAGAGAGATTCGTTTATGACGGCTTTGCCGTTTTCGTCCGGCGTCATCGCGGGACATCCAAGCTCCCTGACGCACTTGAGACATCCTATGCAGTTTTCGTCTACACGGCGGACCGTGGCGGGTTTCTTCATCAGGCTGATGCACGGCGCCCTTGTGATGACCGCGGACGGCCCGTTGTACTCGACGGCCTTTTTGAAAGCCTCGACGGTCTCGTTAAAGTCGAATGGGTTTACCTTATAGATGGCCTCGACGCCGCAGGCGCGAAGCACCGTCTCGATGTCGAGCGCCTTCGTCTCAACGCCCATGGCCGTCACGCCCGTTCCCGGGTGCGGCTGCTGACCGGTCATCGCCGTCGTGTGGTTGTCGAGCACGACGACCGTGATATCCGTATTTTGATAGACGGCGTTTATCACTCCTGTGATACCCGAGGCGAAGAAGGTCGAGTCGCCTACAAATGAGAGGCATTTCCTGCCCGGCTCCGCGAGCGTGAGCCCCTGGGCTATCGTAATGCCCGCGCCCATGCAGAGGCATGTGTCGACCATATTAAGCGGGGCTGCGTTGCCAAGCGTGTAGCACCCGATGTCGCCGCAATAGATAGCGTCCATGCCCTTCGTCGCGACCTTAGCCGCGTAGAAAGACGCGCGGTGCGGACACCCTGCGCAGAGCACGGGAGGGCGCATCGGCATCTGCGGAAGCTCTTCCGTGAGCTCGACGTACGACTTGCCCAAGTACGCGAACAGCGCCTTTTTGACTATCTCATAACTATATTCACCGTTGCAGGGCAGGTGCTCTGTCTTCTTGCCGAGGACGGGCACGGAGCCGTTTGATATCATCTGTATCTGTTCCTCGACGATTGGGTCGAGTTCTTCTATGACGAGTACGGACTCTACGCGGGAGAGAAATTCCTTCGTCAACCCCTCCGGCATCGGGTACGGCGTGCCGACCTTGAACAGAGTGACTTCGAGATGGAATTCGTTTATGACCTCGCGCGCGTAAAGATACGAGATGCCGGAGACCGCGACTCCTTTTGAGCCGCCTCTGTCTATCCTGTTGAACTTCATGCCGTCGAATTTATCGGAGAGGGACTTTTGTTTTGCCTCTAACTCGCCGTGCTTCCTGTAGGAGAGCGCGGGGAATATACACCACTCAGGTCTGCGTTCGAAGCCTGAGACCTCTTTCTCCGCCTTGGAGTCCGAAAGCTCGACGGTCGCGCTCGCGTGGCAGACGCGCGTGGTCGGCCTGAGTATGACGGGAAGGCGGAACTCCTCGGAGAGGTCGAACGCCGCCCGCGCCATCTCATAGGCCTCTTCCGGCGATGACGGGTCGAACACTGGGAGGTTCGCGTGCTTCGCGAAGCCGCGCGTGTCCTGTTCCGTCTGCGACGACCACGGGCCCGGGTCGTCGGCGACCGTGACGACCATGCCGCCCTGGACTCCTATGTATGAAAGGCTCATCAACGGGTCTGTCGCTACGTTCAGGCCGACCTGCTTCATCGTCACCATCGAACGCGCTCCAGCGTAGGCCGCGCCAGCCGCGACTTCAAGCGCGGCCTTCTCGTTCGTCGACCACTGAACGTCCACGCCAGAAGCTTTCTCCCGCGCGAACGTCTCGATGATCTCCGTCGAGGGCGTTCCGGGGTATCCGGCCACGACCCTCACGCCGGCGTTTATCGCGCCGAGCGCGATAGCTTCGTTGCCCATGCAAACCTTCTTAGTCATTGATAAAACTCCTCCCGTTATATGTACAAAAAAAATCCCGCCACACAAAGCGGCAGGATTCCGGAAAATTCGATTATTTCTCGGCCTCGTCTGCGCTCTTCTAGATATGCCTGTGCTCTTCTCTAAATACAAGCGGGCTCTCCCGCTTTCCAGTGCAAGATACTACCCCAGCGCCCCCGTAATGTCAAGCAATTGCGCGAAAGTATTGCAATACTTATATCAATTCAACCAATTTGAGGCGGCTGTTCCGCCTTTTCCTGCCTGCCGCCCTTGTTCTCGCAGGCAAGGAGAATTATGCCGCCAAATAACAGTGCCGCGCCGAGGACGCCTGACAGCGAAAGACGTTCTCCAAGGAGTACGGTCGCCAGCGCCCAAGCCATGACTGGCTCGGAGAGCGAGAGCGTATATGCCTTGCCGAAACTTATTCGGCGAAGCCCGCTTGTGAAGCAGAACTTTGAACAGACGGTGCAGACAAGCGCGAGGAGTATGATGACAACGATTCCGCGCGGCCGCCACATCCACGTCGTGTCGCCAAGGATGAGCCACGGCAGACAGAAGATACCGCTGAGCGAATAGACGGCGGTCACTGTGGCGAATGGGTCGCACTTCCCCGCGAGTTTTAGGCCAAGCCCCTCAAAGGCATAAGAGAGGCTGGCCCCTAGGGCCAGCGCGATACCGGCAAGGCTCACGGCCCCGGTCGAGCTCGCTCCGCCGCCAAGGGCGAGCAGCGGGCATCCCGCTATGGCGAGCGCCGTTGCCGCGTACCACCTTTTAGTAAGATGTTCGCCAAACACGAGACGTCCTAGTATTCCGGCAATGACCGGCGAAGCTCCTACCGCGATCATCGTTCCGACGGCGACGCCGATGAATTTTACGGATGAGAAGAACGTCATCTGATACGCGGCGAACCCAAGGGCGGATAAAACTATGCCCTTCCAGTTCCAATCCTGACGAAAAAACCCCATGCCGCTGCGCGACAATGTCCACACGGATAAAATGATCCCAGCGGCCACGGTGCGTGCCGCGCCGAACGTCTGAGGCGTCGCGCCCTCGGGCGCGAATGCCTGAAGCGTCCCTGTCATGCCCGCGCACATTCCCCCCGCGAGGACGAGCAGCGTGCCTATGAGTTCATTTCTGTCTGTTTTCATCCGACGTATTTCTCCAATGGTGCGAAAATAAAATTTATCCGTGTATTATATCCTAACGGCGACAAAAAAAGAGGCCCGCGATATGCGAGCCTCCGATAATACGAAAAATCTTTTCTACTTGATGCACTCTGCGAGCGCTTTAAGGAACTTGTCGCAGTCGGGCTCGTATATCTCGCCCATGTTTGCGACCTGGAACATGCCCATCGCTTCATACTTGCCCTTGCCTTTGTAGACCGTATAGCCGTGCTTCTCCATGTCACCGATGAACTTGCCGAGGTCCGTTCCCTGCGGGAGGAAGACGGAGGTAACTGTGTTGGACATGTGGTCTTCGAGGAGGAATTTGAGTCCGAGGGCCTTCATGCCGTCGCGGAGCTTCTTCGCGCACGCCTGATAGCGGGCTACTCTCTTCTCGAGCGTCTCGTCTGTGATGTTCGTGAGGGCCTGATTGAGCGCCCAGAACAATGTGACGTTCGGCGTGTTCGGCGTCTGGTGGCTCTTCTTCGCGGAGGCGTAGTGTTTGCCGAGGTTGAGGTAGACGTTCTTGCCCATCTCCGGCGTTACCTGCTCGAACACTTCGCGCTTCGCGCAGATGTACGCGGAGCCTGGGAACGCGCCGACGCATTTGCCGCCTACCGATGACGTGATGGTGATCTTGTTGTCTACGACGTTGACGAACTCGCCGCCTGCCGCCGAGACGGAATCGACATAGAACCACTTGTTGTACTTCTCGCAGAGAGCGCCGACTTCTTTGACCGGGTTGACCATGCCCGTCGACGTCTCATGGTAGACCATGGCGACGACTTTGACCTTCGGATTGGCGGCGAGGACCTTCTCTATCTTGTCAACGTCGGGGTATTCGGCCCACTCAAACGGTACGTCGACGAGAGGGATCTTGTATTTGTCGATTATCTCAAGGAGCCTTTCGCCAAATACGCCGTTTCTGATAAGCATGATCTCTTCGCCCTCTTTGAAAAGTGAAGAGAGCGCCGTCTCGTTTGCCGATGTGCCCGAGCCTGATACGATAATTGAATAGTAGCTGTCGTCGGCCTTGAAAAGGCTCTTGATCTTCTCCTGTGTGTCCGCGAACATTTCCTCAAATTCGGGGCTGCGGTGGCAGATGTCGTAGTGGAGCAGCGCCTGACGGACGTTGTCCTTTACCATTACGGGTCCCGGAATGAACATATAAGTTTTTGCCATGATGAATCGATCTCCTTTGATTTTTTTGGATATATTTTTTTACAAATACCGGAGGGGTCAGTTCTCCTCCCAGTGCTTTGACCTTTCTACGGCCCTGTGCCAGTTATGCAGAAGGCTCTGTCTCTCGTCCTCGCTCATCCTCGGTTCAAGATGGCGCGCGAGCTTCCATGTGCCGCCTATTTCTTCTATCGACGTGAAGTCGCCTATCCCGAGCGCCGCCATGTAAGCCGCGCCAAGCGAAGTCGTCTCCGCTATCTCCGGTATCTCGAGAGGGATGCCGAGTATGTCGCTCTGGAACTGCATGAGAAATTCGTTCGCGGTCGCCCCGCCGTCGCAGCGGAGCATCGTGATGGATACACCGGAGTCCTTCTCCATAACGTCGAGGATGTCCTTGACCTGATAGGCCGTAGACTCGAGCGTGGCGCGGACTATGTGTTCCCTGGTCGTGCCCCCCGTGAGGCCGACGATCATCCCGCGGGCGTATGAATCCCAGTGCGGGGCCGCGAGGCCGGAGAACGCGGGGACAAAGTAGACGCCTCCGTTATCCTTGAGGCTGTACGCCATGGGCGCCGTCTCGGAGGCCTTGTTGATTATCTTAAGGCCGTCGCGCAGCCATTGCACCGCAGCGCCCGTGATGTATATGCCGCCGTCGAGCGCGAAGGTCTTCTTGCCTCCAAGCTGCCACGCGACTGTCGTGAGTATTCCGTTGGGTGAGTAGACGGGAGCGTCGCCCGTATTCATGAGCATGAAGCAACCCGTGCCGTAAGTCGTCTTTATCGTGCCGGGCGTGATGCAGGCCTGGCCAAAGAGCGCCGCCTGCTGGTCGACGAGCAGTCCCGATATCGGTATGCGGACGCCTAGGAAGTCCATCGGGTCTGTGTAGCCATAGAGAGCCGCGCTGTTGCATATCTCTGGCATCAGCGAGCGGTCGATGTCGAGCAGCGCCATGATATCGTCGTCCCAGTCGCCGCTGTGTATGTTAAGGAGCATCGTGCGCGACGCGGTCGAGGCGTCGGTAACGTGGACGCGGCCATGCGTCATCTTCCAGACGAGCCATGTGTCCATCGTACCAGCGAGCAGACGGCCGTTCTTCATAAGGTCTCTCGCGCTGTCCACGTTGTCGAGTATCCATTTTATCTTCGTCGCGCTGAAATAGGAGTCGATCATCAGGCCCGTCTTCTCGCGTACCATCTCGCCGTAAGTCTCGGCAAGGGAATCGGAATAACGCGCCGTGCGCCTGTCCTGCCAGACGATAGCGTTGTAAATCGGGCGTCCCGTGTACTTGTCCCACACGACTACGCTCTCGCCTTCGTTGTCTATGCCGATGCACCTGATGTCGGCGGCCTGAGCGTGCGTCTTGTCGAGGGCTTCCTGGACGGAATACAGGACTGTGTCCCATATCTCCATCGCGTCGTGTTCGACCCACCCGGCCTGGGGGTATATCTGTGTCAGTTCCTTGTATCCTCTGGCTACGAGCTGCCACCTGTCGTTGTAAAGAATAGCCGTGCAGCCCGTGGTTCCCTGATCCAGTCCGAGATAGTACTTATCCGCCATACGATGTCGCCCCTTGTTATTTTTAGTTATTCTTACTAAAAAAGCCAAATCTCACGCATTGTATAACATTATACATCGTATTTTTTCCTTGTGAATAAATCCACGGAAAAATTTTGCGAATATATTTAAAAATTAAAGCTACAAAAAATAGGTATTTTGTCGTATTATAAACAGGTTTGATTTCAACGACTTTTTTCATAGAAACTTGGAGGTATGGAAATGGATGCGAACGAGAAGAAACAACTACTGACGAGGGCCCTCGGGCTTCCCGAATGCGTGACCATAACAGCCGGAGCCGTTATCGGCGTCGGACTCTTCACGGTCGGTTCGTCGCAGGTCGGCGTAATGGGCAGCTCGGTCATCATAGCCACGATACTGGCCTTTTTGCTTGTCCTGTGGCCGTCGGCGATATACGGCGAACTTGGCGCGACTCTCCCCCTTGCGGGCGGGACTTACGCTTTCGCGAAGAGGGCTATCAACTATCCGACAGCCGTCTTCTGCAGTTGGAACTACACATTTGCTCAGATAGGCATCGGCGCGGCTGAAGCTCTGTCGTTCGCTAAATATTTCGTCTGGCTTATGTCCGCGATGCACATAAACTGCACCGTAGACCCAAGGATAATCGCCGCTCTCCTCTTCGTGTTCTTCGTCATCATAAACTATCGCGGCATAGAGGTCACGGGAAAGTGGCAGAACGCTTTCATGTACTTCTTCTGGGGCGCGTCCCTGCTCTGGTTCGGAATGATGCTGCGCCGCGTCGAGCTCGGCAACTTCATGCCTATACTCTCCGGCGTCCCAACGGGCGTCACCGCCTTCGCTAAATGTATCTTGATGGTCTGGTGGTGCTTCGCAGGGTTTGAGACGGTCGTCGGCATGGGAGCGGAAGTCAAATTCCCGCAGATAACCATCCCGCGCGCGCTCATCATCTCGCCGTTCATCGTCTTCGCCATCAACGCGCTCTTCCAGTGGTTCCTGATCGGCATCACGCCGCTCGCGGCAATGCCCGGGCTCGCGCTCGTCGAGGCCCCGTTCGCCGACGCTATGAAGGCCGCCGGCATCATCGGGTTCCCGTTCATCGTCCTCTGCCTCGGCATCACGTTCGGCGGCGACTTCTCAACGATGAACCCCTGCGTGACGGGCCCCGCGCGTTACATGTACGTCATGGCCAACGACGGCAACATACCCAAGATATTTGGCAAGGTCCATCCGAAATATAAGAGCCCGTACATCTCCATCATCACCGTCGGCGTTGTAGGTCTCGCGCTTATCTCCAGAGGCTCCATCGGTATCATCGCCGACATCTGCGCGTTCTGCCAGATAACCTGCTACATCATCGGCTACATCTCCTACCTCATGCTCAAGAAGAAAGAGCCTGACCTTGAACGCCCGTACAAAGTCCCATTCGGCACATTCGGCGCGTACTTCAGCATCATAGCTTATCTCGGACTGATGATCCTCTCCGTCAACATGATAGCTCTGCCGTGGAACATCGCGTTCGACGTCGTCTGCCTCATCTACTTCGCGCTCTACGTCAGCAGACGTCCGATACCTCAGGACGCGATAGACCTCGACCTCCTCACATTGCAGACGATACACCCAACAACGGAAGAGAAGGCCGCGCTCGACAGGGAGTACAAGATCTGGAAATACGGGGCGCTTGGCGCGTTCGTCATTGCGAACCTGCTCTTCATCGTCGGATACATGATGAAATAAAATAATTTTCTATAAACGATATGCAGGACGGGCCTCCGCGCTTTCGCGGAGGCCCGTTTCGTTTTGCTATGCGTGATTATTGCGCCGCAACTGACACCGTGAACGCAAACAAATCATGGGGAATAAATCTGGTCAGTGTCATATCGGGCGGGCTGCGCCGTCATACTCGCGCGTCATATCGGCAAGCGAAAGCAGGGTGACGTCCCCGCGCTCTTTTTGCGCCGCGGCCATTTTCTTGGTAAAACCCTTTCTCGCGAATATATAATAAAAATTCCGCGCCTTTGCAAATATTTCTCCCCTTTCAACAAGCGCGGCAAGCACATCCGCGTCCACTTCCCCGGCTCGCCATTTACATTCGCCGATTAAGGCCGCGCCGCCGTCTATTGCGAGTATGTCTATCTCGTCCTGGCGTTTGAACGCGGGATTGTTGCCCCACCATCTTCCTATCGCGCCCGCGAAGATCGGCAGCTTCCCTCGCGTCTGCATCGCAAGCAGATACTCGACGCATATACCCTCAAATACGCCGCCTAAAAACTGCGGCATACCCTCTGCGACTTTTTTATCGTAGACGACGCCCCCCGCGCCTGACACGATAGCGCTCATATTTGGGAAAACGAAGCGATACCAGAAGCGGAACATCCCGTCGGCGACGACGTATATAGTCTTACGCCCAACCTTTTCGCCGATTGGCGTCTCCTTGCCGATTATCCCAAGCGATATCAGCGACGCGAGGTATTTCGCCGTTTTGTTGCTCTCCATACCGACCTTCGTAGCTATTTCGTTGAGGCGCGTCGAGCCTCCCGCTACTGCGGCGATGATCGCGTTATATAGCGCGGGTTCGCGCAGCTCTTGTTTCAAAAGGTTTGACGGTTCTTCATATAACGGCCCTGTCGCTTTGAGGAAAAGCTCCGTGATATTCTCCTTCAGCGATGCGCTTCCGTCTATTTGCGCGAGATATTCGGGGACGCCCCCGGTGGCGCCGTAGAGGGCGGCCTGCTCTTCCTGCGTGAAGGTCGGCATAAATTCGCGCGCGGTGAAAAAGCCAAAAGGCTTCACGTGAAACTGCGCGGTTCGTCTGCCGTAAAGCGGGCTCTTATGGCCAAGTATCTGATTTTCCATAAAACTCATAGACGACCCGCAAAGTATCAAAAATAAATGCCCGGACCTGAACACGCCGTCTATATACATTTGCAGCGCGGAGGATATGCTTCTCTCCGCCGACGCGAGATATGGGTACTCGTCGATCGCGACGACAAAACGCTCTGTGGAGGCAAGCTCTCCTGCAGTAGCGAGAAAAGCGTCCCAGCTTTCAAAATATGTCCCGTGTCTTACAAAACCCTGCGCGGCCATTTCCTCGCTCAGCATTCTGAGATTGGCGTCGCTTGACGTCTCACGCGCTACGAAGTAGAAGGCGCGCTTTCCGCGACAGAATTCACGGATAAGAGTCGTCTTGCCTACGCGCCTGCGTCCGTAGACAACAGCAAACTCAAATTTGCCGCTTTTGTGCATAGCCGATAATTTCGCAAGCTCTTCTTTTCTGCCAATGAACAAGTTTTACGCCTCCTTGAAAAATTAACCAACTCGTGAGTTGCATACTTTAGAGTTTGTTAATTATATCACGGCTGCGCGTGGAACGCAAAGCCCTCGGCGACTTCCGCGAAGCGGCGGGGACGGGGCGCAAGGATATGTGCAAATATCAAAGCGTGATTGCGCTGACGCGGCAAATCCAGATATAATATGAGGCGCGACAAAGATTTATAAATCTTGAATGAAAAGAGGTTCCGCCATGAAGATAGAAGAGAAAGCCGCGGCGATGGTCGAACGGAGCGAAGCTCTAGTCCTCTCCTCCGTGACGAGCGAGGGCTATCCGCGAAGCTGCATGATGAGCCGGGCGGGAAATGAAGGGCTTGGCGTGATATATTTCGCCACTGGGGCGTCCTCGCTGAAGACATACCAGTTCAAGGAAAACCCGAAGGCCGGCGTCTGCTGCTCCGAGGGCGGCGACAGCGTCACGCTCATCGGCGAGGTGACGATATTCGACGACTCCGAGACGAAGCGTAAATTCTGGCAGGATTGGTTCATAGAACATTTCCCCGGCGGGCCGGACGACCCGGATTACTGCGTGCTGCGTTTTGACGCCAGTTCCGCGACGCTGTGGATAGACGGCGAGTTCGTGGACGGACGGCTGGAAGACGGCGGCTTCAAGAAATCATACCGGTTCTGCCAGAGCTGCGGGATGCCGCTGTCGTCAGACGACATGCGCGGCTCGGAGGCCGACGGCTCTGTGAGCGGAAAGTACTGCGTCTACTGCCGCAAGGACGGCAAGTTCACGTTCGACTGCACGATGGACGAGATGATAGAGCAGTGCGTCCCTCACATGACCGCCGCCCATCCCGAGATATCCGCCGACGCCGCGCGCGGCATGATGCGCGGGATGTTCCCGTCGCTCGTTCGCTGGCGCGGAAGTGAATGAGCTGAGCTGGGAAAATACAGCTTGACATAAGTTAAGCCGTCGCTCCTTGAGCGGCGGCTTTTATACTTTTTATCGCGGGTCTTATCTCTATTCGCGCGGCGTTAAGCGCGTTATTCGTCCCTCGTGTTCCTGAAATCCAACTCGTCAGAGAGAGCTTCCAGCGCGTTCATTCCGGCGACGGAGTTGCCCTTCGAGTCGAGCGGCGGCGAGAACACCGCTGCGCCCATGCGCCCCGGCACGGCGGCGAGTATCCCTCCGCCGACCCCGCTCTTGCCCGGCACGCCAACGCGCACGGCGAACTCGCCGGAGCCGTTGTAGAGGCCGCAGGTCGTCATCAAACCGAGCACTGTGTGGGCCGTCTTCTCCTTTATATAACGCTCGCCATTCGATGCGAGACGGCCTCCCGACGCGAACAGCGCGCCGATCTTTGCGAGCTCCAGCGTCGTGCATGTGATGCTACACTGTTTGAAATATAGGTCGAGGAAGCACGACACATCCCCGCGCAGAGTCCCAACGCTCTTCATGAAGTACGCGAGCGACCTGTTCCTATCGGCGGTCGCCTTCTCGGACTCGCAGACCCTCTCGTCATACGTCGGGACCGCGCCGATTATGCCGCCCGCGTAAGAGGCGAGCTCGTCGAACGCGGAGTCCCCATACTCCTTGTACAGCAGGGCGCATATAGCAATAGCCCCCGCGTTCATGAACGGGTTTGACGGTTTCGGCGAGGCGATCTCAAGGCGCATAAGAGAGTTGAAAGAATCCGCGCTAGGCTCCGTCCCCATGTATTTGAAAACGACCCTCGCTCCCAGCCGTTCGAGCGCGAACGAGAGCGAGAGCACCTTTGAGATGGACTGCATCGTGAAACGCCGCGAAGTGTCGCCCGTCTCGACCGCCTCTCCGTGGATACATTGGCAGCTTAGGGAAAAATACTCCGGCGACATTCGGGAGAGTTCCGGGATGTAATCCGCGACCTTCCCATGCTTATAGGCGGGGGCCGCCTGCGCTCTGATCTCATCGAGCAGCTCTTGGCAGAGCACCTTTCTCTTCGTCAAAATCATCCGCTCCTTCTGTTATTTGTAGACGGTGATACGGAAAATTCCAAACTGGCGCTCGTGTAATTATCTGTCCTTTTTCGATTTCTGTCATCTGTGACGCTGGGGGAGGTCTTCTTGGTCTGCCCTTGTGGTTCTATCTCCTGTCTGGCCGCAGTGGTTCTATGTTCGCGAGCGGCCTGTCAGCGTTAGCTGACATTTCAAATCACCATAGGACGCGAAG
>JAUNSQ010000211.1 GCA_030539135.1 Synergistaceae bacterium
TCGTCGCTGTTGCTGCCAGAAAGAAGACAGACTGAGCCGTCCCTGTTGCGCTGCGGTCGTTTTAACGCGAGCTTCCCTTTGTAGAATACGAGGGCTACGTCAAAATCAGCCACAGGCTCCGCCGGATTGACAACCACGCAGCTTGTGTCGCGGATGGAAAACTTCTCAAACAAATTATCGCGCATGACAAAGGCAAAGAGCGGCTTACTCGCGTCCACCCTTCCGATGAGGCTGCTGGGAACGACGATGTGCTCTGTGCTGTGCGAAACAGATTCAGGGGTCGGAATTTGATTATGAGAATCATCGCACTGAATAACTGGAACGAGCAATCTGTCGTCAGCTCCGTAAGAAGAGGCGCGGCGCAGCTGTGGAGATACGACGCCGGTCACAAGGTATTCCAAGGAAACGCCGAGAACGTCCGCTATTTTCACCGCGTCGCTTGCCTTTGGCTCGCGCTCCTCGCGTTCGTAACGCGCGATTGTTTCTGCGTCAACGCCAAGCGGCTCTGCTATGTCACAGCGCTTGAGTCCCTTTTCCTTGCGAAGCCTGTTTAATCTGGCGCCAAATGTTTCCATGCACTCACCCCGCGCAAGAAACTACATCATTATTGTGGCAATCACAACAACTATATTGCTGTCTCAATGTGTGGGTGATTCTGATAAAAAATTATTGACACGATAAAATTATTGTATAAAATAGAATTGCAACGACAGAACAATTGTATTTTGACGGGGATAGCACCTGATGATTCATGAGAGAACACGACCTCTCATCATAGACAGGCGGCGTCCCCGTTTGCGCAATAAGGATACAGAGCAACACCCCAAATTTATGGTATAGCGACGGTGATGCGAAAAGCAGATGTATCGTTCACGGCTACTCGGCGTTATTCAATGGCTATCGGTGAAATTTTGTCTGAGCGAATGGAGGTACGTTATGAAGAGAACTTTATGGATTTTTGCTGTATTAGCAACTGTTTTAGTCCTGTCTATCTCCGCTGTTGCGGCAACGACAGGCGGCGCGCGCTACCAGTTAAGAGGGGCTTCCGATTGGTTAGAAGGAAACGACGGAGGAACATATTCAAATGTGGGTGCCGCGCAGCTTTATGGTCAGTGGCGTGACATTTCAATGACATTTAGCGGCGCTGCAGCGGATTCAAGTGCCGCGACCACATTCAATCTCACGCTGTCCGGTGATTTTGACTACAAGAATACTGCTGAGAACGGTAAACCTATGTATGCCTATGGCGGGAGTGTGTATACTTCTTCTGTTCCTCTGACTATAAGCGGCGATACAACGTTGATCGTTACCGGCAAAAGCGGTTCAAAGATAGATTATGACAATGGCAACATTGCTTTTTACGGCGGCAGCGTTGCCAGGTCAAATAATGATTTAATTGCCGGGGACACGTATGTTATTCTCAGCGGCGATTCTCCTGTTTTTATTCAGGACCCTGATGATGATTGGGATTTTATGGTTTATGGAGGGTCAACGGTTGGAAACGCTGCAAGCCTTACAACAACAAGAGGTTCGCATGTGTATGTGCGCGCGCCGTGGAAAATGTCTGGAGAGAACAACGCATGGGGCGGAGTCGTTTATGGAGGGAGTTCAAGTTTCAGTAACGCAATTTCTGTGACCAAAGGCATGACAGAAGTAGAACTGAACAACGCTGATTGCTCTGTGTCTATGGCTTATGGCGGAGGTAACTCAGGAAATAGTTCTATATCCAAGATTGAGGGCGACAGCGATATTAAAAACTATGCTGAGTACCTCTTTTCCAATGCGGGCGAGAGCGTCCTTACATGGATAATCGAAGGCGCGAAAAAGGTCATCGATATCGACTACAAAATTCCGCTCCCGAAATGTGTGCAGGATGCCATTGAC
>JAUNSQ010000078.1:0-2834 GCA_030539135.1 Synergistaceae bacterium
CATGACTCTGCTTTACAGAAAGGGATATTTCGCGCAGAAGATAGATACGGACGGACGACAGACGGAGCTTCCGGTGAACTGGTCACCGGAGAAATATCTCACGCCTCTGCCAAACCGCGTCGTAATAAAGATGAACGGCAGGGACGTAACGGTCGCGGCCTGGTGCTATATGCTGATCGGGCAGTCCGGCCATCCGCTCCCTGTGTTCCTGCTCGACACGGACCTTCCCGAGAACACGCCCGAGGATAGGGCGTACACCGCGGAGCTCTACGGCGGAGATAACAAATATAGGCTCTGTCAGGAGCTGATACTCGGCATAGCTGGGCTTCGTATGCTCCGCGACATGGGCTTCCGCAACGTAAAGACCTTCCATCTCAACGAAGGGCACGCTGGATTTATCACGCTCGAACTCCTGCGCGAACAGGGCTACGGAGACATCTCCAAGGTGCGCGAACAGGTCATCTTCACGACGCACACGCCTGTCGCGGCCGGACATGACTTCTTCTCCTACGACCTCATCTCGGAGGTCATAGACGGCAATACGACCGACACGCTGAAGAGCGCCGTCGGGGGCAACGGACTGTCGATGACAGACCTTGCGCTGACATTCAGCCGCTATGTGAACGGAGTGTCGCGCAAACACGCTGAGGTCAGCCGCGCTATGTTCAGCAACGAGGCTATCGACTGGATAACCAACGGCGTACATTCGACGACGTGGACCTCGCCGAGCTTCGCCAAACTCTACGACGAACACATACCAGGCTGGCGCAACGACCCCAGCCGACTGATGCAGGCATTTCAGATACGCGGCAGGGAGATTTGGAAAGCGCATCAGGCCTCGAAGATGAAACTGCTCGCGCTTGTGCTCGAAGAGACGGGGCAGGAGCTCGACCCCGATATCCTGACGATAGGGTTCGCGAGGAGGGCCGCGACATACAAACGCGCCGACCTCGTATTCTCCGACATCAAACGTTTGCTTGAGATAGGGCGAGGCAAACTTCAATTTGTGTTCGCGGGGAAGGCCCACCCGCACGACGAGCCCGGCAAGGATATACTCCAGAAGATATGCTCTATCGCGAAGGACCTACACGAGCAGATGCCGGTCGTCTTCATCGAAAACTACAACATGGCCTCGGCGAAACTTATCACCTCCGGCGTAGACCTCTGGCTCAACACACCGGTGCGCCCGCGAGAGGCCTCCGGCACGAGCGGGATGAAATGCGTACATAACGGCGTGATGAACTTCTCCGTGCTCGACGGCTGGTGGATAGAGGGGTGCGTCGAGGACGTTACAGGATGGGGCATTGGGCCGGAACCGGGGCAGAACGACATGGACGGCTACGACGAATCGCAGGACGCGAACGACCTTTATAAAAAACTTGAAGAAAAGATAATACCGGCCTATTATAACGACAGGAGATCCTGGATAAAAATGATGAGGGCGGCGATCGCGGTGAACGCTAGTTATTTCAACACTCACAGAGTCGTAATGGAATACTGCGAAAAGGCATACGGCACAGTATTCAGGGGACATTAGGCCATGATCATGGCGCCCGAAGATTTCTCGTTAAGAGTCCTTCACGTGTCGCCGGAGTGCACCCCCTTCGCAAAGAAAGGCGGGCTCGGTGATGTAGTTGGTGCTCTTCCAAAAGCACTGCGCGAATACGGGGTCGACGCTCGCGTGCTTATGCCGGCTTGGCCTGGCGTGCTTGAAAAGGCCAAGGACCTCGGGATCCTCAGAAAGACCCCCATCGGTTCCCTCAGCGTCGCGGTGAATTGGCGCTCATGGATAGCGCAGGTATATATCGCTAACATCGACGGCGTTACGGTCTATATGCTCCACCAGCCGGAGCTCTTCTCCGACCCGAACATTTACCCCGAGGACGCCGATGCGGGATCGGCCCTGCCGTTTATATTCTTATCCTACGCTGCGCTGGAGCTTCCAACCGCGACAGTATGGAAACCGCAGTTTATCCACGCTCACGACTGGCCAGCGGCGATAATCCCATCGGCTCTGAAATGGCACCGCTACTATTCGAAGTTCAACGGCGACTACGACACCGTATTCACGATACACAATATGGCACATCAAGGGATATTCGACCACGCGGCTCTCGAGGGCTGGGGGCTTCAGCAAAGGGCATACTCTGAGCTTGACCCGGACACTCTGGAATTCTACGGCCAGGCGAACCTGATGAAGGGCGCCATCGTCAACTGCGAAGCGATGACAACCGTGAGCCCGACATACTCTTGGGATATACAGGCCAAAGACGGCGGCTTCGGGCTCGACGGCGTGATAGTCACAAACAGGAATAAGCTCAGCGGAATAATCAACGGCATAGACTACGACGTATGGGATCCGGCGAAGGATACGATGATACCATTCAACTTCACGCCGACGGACACCTCCGGCAAGGAACGCTGCCGCGCCGCGCTGCTTGAGAAATGCGGATGGAAGGACAACGGTTCGCCCATCGCCATATATGTCGGACGCCTCGCGGAACAGAAGGGCGTCGATATAATGCTGGACGCGCTGACGCCGTTTCTGCCGGACAAGTTAAAGTTCATCATCATTGGCTCCGGCACAGAGGTCTACAACAGACACGTGCGCGACTTCACGCGAAACCATCCCGAGTCCGTATATCCTGTCGTCGGTTTCAGCGAAGAGATGGCTCACCTCGCATACGCTGGCGGAGACATGCTTCTCATGCCGTCGCTGTTCGAGCCGTGCGGGCTATCTCAGCTCATCGCTTTCAAATACGGCACGATACCTATCGCAAGGGCGACAGGCGGACTTGCAGATACAGTCATCGACGCGGATTCGTCGGAGGATG
>JAUNSQ010000078.1:2844-7109 GCA_030539135.1 Synergistaceae bacterium
CCATGAAAGACAAAAAACGCTGGAAGTCGATAATATTCCACGCGATGACCAGTGATTTTTCGTGGACGGCATCGGCAAAGGCATACGCCGACCTTTACAATAAAATTTTAACGTCGGATTAGTTGGACTTAGCGGCGTCGGCAATATATAATAATAAAAACAATAGCGGCGTTAGATTTACCGGTGTTTATAACTACTTGCGGACGGCAGGGTGAACAGATCCGCCTCGCACAAAAGTCAAAAGGGAGGTATACCACATGATTCATGGCAGATACGGTCGTGTACTGGGTATGGTTCTTGCGGGCGGCAAAGGCGAGCGCCTAATGCCGCTGACAAAATACAGGGCTAAGCCCGCCGTTCCTTTCGCGGCTAAATACCGCATCATTGACTTCGCTCTCTCAAACATGGTCAACAGCGGGCTCTTCTCCATCTACTGTCTCATACAATTTAAGAGCCAATCGCTGCACGAGCATATCGGCAAGGGCTGGCAGTTCGGCAGCGCGCTTCGTGGCCGCGACTTCTTCGTCAACGTAGTCCCCGCCCAGATGTGGGACGGCGAGCGCTGGTACGAGGGTACAGCCGACGCTATATTCCAGAACCTGCACCTCGTCACTCTGTTTGACGCCGACCGCGTGTGCATCTTCGCGGCCGACCACGTCTATAAGATGGACGTGGAACAGATGCTCAAATATCACATGGACAACAACGCAGATATCACCGTCGCGGCTTACGTCGTACCTTCGTCAGAGGCGAGCCAGTTCGGGTGTATAGCTGTCGACGAGACTGGGCGCATAACGGCCTTTGTCGAAAAGCCATCCGTACCCCCCGAAATTCCGGGGCGACCTGGGTTTAGCTACGTCTCGATGGGCAATTACATCTTCGAGCGCGAGATACTCGAAGAATCCGTCCTCGCGGACAACGAGAATGTGAACAGCTCTCACGACTTCGGCAAGGATATACTGCCAAAATTGTTTGAGGGGCACAAACTCATGGCCTACGACTTCTCCACAAACGTCCTACCCGGCGGCGATAAGCCATATTGGAAGGACGTCGGCAGCATCAAGGCATATTGGGAGGCGCACATGGACCTCTTGCAGCACCCGTCCGCACTGAGCCTCTACACCCCGCAGTGGCCGATACGAACGGTCTCCTTCTCCGACCCGCCGGGATTTACATACCCCGCCGAAGGGCACTCATGCTCCGTTGACGCTTGTCTTCGCGCCGAGTCAAGCCGCGTGCTCGGGGCTTATGTCAGGAAGACCGTGCTCTCTCGCGGATGCGTCATCAACCCCGGAGCGGTCGTCGAGGAATGCATCATCGGGCAGAACGTCGAAGTCGGCAGAAATTGCCGTCTGCGCAAGGTAATAGTCGACGCGCACAACACGATACCCGACGGCACGTCTATCGGCTTCGACCCTGAAGAGGACGCAAAGAGATATCACGTCGACAAGGGCACCGGCATCGTCGTGGTAGGAATGCCGCAGATACAGCTCCGCAAAAATTTGCAGCTTCCCGGCGCGTTCCAGAAGATGTTTGAAGCGGCGGACGGAGTTTCGTTCTAAAGATAAATGACGGAAGTCGTAGCGGCGCTGATACGCAGGTGCGATAAATTCATGATATGCCAGCGCCCCGCGGACAAAGCGCGCGGACTGCTGTGGGAGTTCGTAGGCGGGAAGGTCGAACCGGGCGAGACAAAAGAGGAAGCCCTGATACGCGAATGCCGGGAGGAGCTCGCCATAACGCTCTCGGTCGGCGCGGCGTTCATGGACGTGACGCACGAGTACCCGGATATGACGGTGCATCTTACTCTGTTCAACGCCGCAATATCCGACGGCGAACCGCAGATGCTGGAACACAACGACATAAGATGGATAACTCCAAACGAGATACCGCTGTATGATTTCTGCCCGGCCGACGAGCTGATACTAGAAAAGATACGTGCGGAATTTTAAGCTAATTCGCTAAAAAAAGTCCCTGTCACCTGACAGGGACTTTTTATTATCATCTAGGCTGTGGAATTATTTGCTATCCCTTTCTCAGCGCATCTAGGTTCCCTCCGCGCCGCGCCGCAATCATCTCGGCGACGATGGAGACCGCTATCTCCTCGGGGGTCTCGCCCTTTATTGGGAGCCCTATCGGCTGGTGGATGCGGTCAAGATGTTCCCTTGTGACGCCGCGCCCCAGCAACATCTCGCGCAGAGCCGCTATTTTACTGCGTGAACCTATCATACCGTAGTACGCCCCAGGCTTCTTGTCCGTTACCGCTACGACATCCGCGTCCGACATGTGCCCCCTCGTCATGATGACGACGTAGCTTCTATCATGCAGCGTCAGCCCGTTGTCGTATATCTTATCAAGCGGGCATGACAGCCGCTTCGCTCCCGGAAAGAATTCCTCGCTTGCAAGGTCGGCACGCTCGTCCCATATCGTGACTTTGAACCCAACATAAGCGCCCAGCTTCGCGACCGCGCGGCCTACATGTCCGGCCCCGAAGATGACGAGCTCGTCACTGCTGCCGATGACCTCCATAAATACGGATATCACTCCGCCGCATACCATACCGTGTTCCTCGTTGAGTTCCCTGTGGTAGACGCAGGTCATCTCTCCGTCACGCAGGAGCTGCTTAGCGCGTTCTATCACCTCATATTCGGCGAGCCCTCCGCCGATCGTCCCGGCCGAAGTGCCATCGCGGCGCACCCACATCGACGCGCCGGCCTCGCGCGGCGTCGAGCCGGAGCTCTCCGTTATCGTGCAGAGGACGCCGTCCTGCCCCGCCGTCGTATCTTCATATATTATCTGTAAAAGTTCCCCGTCCATTATCTTTCCTCCAACAATCCCGTATATTTACGAACCCGACGCAAAGGAACAGCTCGGGTAATGACATTCATCGCAGTGCTCGCAAAGCCCTCCTACGCCCCATCTGCGCACAAGATCGCCCGGCTCTATCCCGGCGAATATGAACGGCAGGAGTTTATCGAGCGCGGTCCTCTCGTCGAACGCGACGCAGGCAGGCGCTCCTATTACGGCGACGTCCGACCCTCCGACGCGAGACTCGGCCCAGCCGAGCATCAACATAGCCCCGGGAAGCGCCGGCGTCCCTTGAAACGATATCCTGCGGCAGACGGAGCGTATCGCCCCGGGAGTCTTGTCGTCGGCGTCGACGCTCATGCCGCCTGTGCAGATTATGACGTTCGCTCCGAAATTCAGGAATATGTTCATTGACGCGGATATCTGTTCAAGGCTGTCCGCGCACACAGTCTGTCCGATAAGCGTGCCGCCTAAGAGCTTGAGCTTCTCTTCGAGCTTCGGGCGGAAAGCGTCCTGCACCCTGTTGTCATAAATTTCCTTGCCAGTCGTTACGAGCGCGACCTTCAGAGGCTTGAAAGGTATCACATTGAACGGTTTGGAGCCGCGCACAGCCGCTACCGCGCGTTCAACGCGGTAGTCCTCCATGACGAGCGGACGTATGCGGAAACCGGCGACAGTCTGCCCTTCTCGGACTGGGCGGTGCGGCGCGAGCGCGGCAAGCACCCAATCAGGATCTTGGTTGACGCGGTTGACGGTCTCGGCGAGATATTGCAAGAGCCCTGCCTTTTCGGCAACTAAATTGCAGCGGCCCTCGCTTGGGCCGGTTATCTTTAGGTTATCACCGTCGTCCTCATGCACGTCACCGGGGGACAGTTCGAGCACAGATAGATTTTCCCTGCCCATATCGCGCAGCGTCGGAAGGTCGGCCTCGGTTATGACCTGCCCCTTCTTAAAACGCGCGGATTTCTTGTGTTCGCTCGCGATGATCTGGGTCAGGTCATGCGCGAGCGGCTTGCCTATGGCTTCTTCGAGCGATATCGTTGTTATCTTCATTTCTTGCTATTACACTCCCCGCATCGTCCATATACGACAAATTGTTTTCCCTCGACCGTCACCCCGTCAGGAACATCGACCCTCGGCATACGCTGGTCTGTCAGGCAGAACATCTTTCCGCACTCCACGCATTGAAAGTGCGGATGGTCGGTCAAGCAAAAAATCCTTCCACAGTCGACCCGTTTGTAATGCTGGCGTTCCTCGGCTGAACCAGCCTTAACATATTCATGCGCGCAGAACCGCCACACGCCGTCCAATCCTTGGACGTGGTGCACCAGCTCCGCTTCGAGCAGCGTCTCTAATACCCTGTACAGGGTCACCTTGTCGAGCGGTTCGTCAAGCAGCTGCGATATCTCGTTGTGAGACAGAGGAGACCCCTTGTCTATCAATAATTTAAGAACGGC
>JAUNSQ010000079.1:0-1404 GCA_030539135.1 Synergistaceae bacterium
CTTATGTTGTTGTCTGCCTTATGAACATTATCGCCCGCAATTACGTGAATAGTATACAGTAAAGGCGCGTCTTTTGCTAAAAGACGCGCCAAGTTTGACTTGCATATTGGAAACACTATGCCGCGATGTCTGACGTTAACCTTTTCCGCGCCGTCCTAATGAAGTACAGCGACAATATCGCGATGACAAGCATCGACACGAGGCTGTACATGATGCTCGGCATTATCGCGACAAGCGCCGACGCCCCAAATAATACCCTCTCGGCTATATTTAGATTTCGCGCGAACCAGCCTTCAAGGGCGCCGGCGAGCGCGACTATCCCAATGACCGCCGACGCGAATAGCACCGCAAAACTGTAAGGCTCAAAATTTAGGAGCAGGAGCATTGGGTTGTAGACAAAGCAGAATGGAAGCAAATATGACGCGAGCGCAATTTTCGTCGCGGTTAATCCCGTTTTGCTAGGGTTCGCGCCCGCAATGCCCGCGCCTGTAAAGGCCGCGAGACAGACCGGCGGCGTGATATCGGCCATTATGCCAAAATAGAACACAAAGAGATGCGCGACCAGCGGCTGCAATTTCATACCGATCAGAGCAGGTGCAATTATCGTGCTGCAGACAATGTAATTTGCCGTGGTAGGAAGCCCCATCCCCAAGACAAGACACGCAACCATAGCCATTATAAGCGTCATTGGCAAATTGCCACCCGATATCTCTATTATGTTGTTCGATATCAGAAGTCCGAGCGACGTGAGGCTTGACGTACCGACTATGAACCCAACCAGCGCGCAGGCCAAGGCGACGCCAAGCGACCCTCTCGCACCGTCTTCAAGCGCGGCCGCGATGTCCTTTATACCCATTCTTGTGCCTTTTCTTAGGGAGCTTACCACGATGACCGCTATCGTTCCTACAAAACCTGCTTTCATAGGCGTGTATCTCATAAGCAAGGCGGCGATTATTATGATGACAGGCAATATAAGGTGACCGTCTTTCCTCATCACATCACCGAGCACTGGAAGCTGGTCTTTGGACAACCCTTTTAACTGCTGTTTCTTCGCTCTGATGTGCACATTGGTGAATATGGCGGTATAGTATATCAGGGCAGGGACGACTGCCGCTACCGCTATCGAAAGGTACGATATGCCCAAGAACTCGCTCATTATGAAAGCTCCGGCCCCCATAATGGGAGGCATGAGCTGCCCTCCAGTCGACGCGCAAGCCTCTACCGCTCCAGCGTAATGCGGAGGATAGCCGACCTTCTTCATAAGGGGTATCGTAAACGTCCCAGTCGTGGCGACATTGGCTATCGATGAGCCGTTGATCGTCCCAAGTAGCCCCGACGCCACGACAGCAACCTTCGCGGGGCCTCCCGGACTCCCGCCCGCAAGCGCAAGGGCAAGTTCGTTAA
>JAUNSQ010000079.1:1414-7100 GCA_030539135.1 Synergistaceae bacterium
CCGCTCTGGGCAAGAAACGAGCCAAAGATGATAAACACCGTTACGAATGTCGACGACACGCCAAGCGCGACGCCGAATATGCCCTCCGGCGTCAGGTACATGTGCTGGATTATCCTCGACAGCGAATACCCTCTTATCTGGAACATTCCAGGGGCATAATTTCCATAGAAACAATATAGGAGGAACAGCGCGCTTAGAACGGGAAGCACATTTCCCGCCACTCGCCGACCGGCCTCGATCACGAGCAGGATAGCGGCTACTCCAAGATATATCTCATATTCAAGGGGTTCCGCGCCGCGCCGCGCGATAGCGTTGAAGAAGAAGATTATGTACCCCAGCGACGCGCCGCCTGCGACAGCCAACAGCCAATCGTAGACAGGCGTTGAGACTTTCGAGCCTTTGCGGGTCGCAGGATATAAAATATATACGGCCACTATCGCGAAAGTGATATGAACAGCCCTCTGTATCGCCGTCGGCATAACGGCAATACCGGCCGTGTATAGATGGAACAGAGACATACACATCAGCCAAGCGCTGATAAACTTGCCCTGCAGTCCGCTCAGTTTCCTGTAGCGGCTCTCGACATCATATTTTTCTATTAGTTTCTGAATATCGACCTCATGTCGGGCATGTTCTGGCTGCTGATTTGAAATGCGCTCGATTCCGTCCATATTTATGCTCCTCTCTTGCTTAAAAAAAATGGGGACGGAGATTATATTCGTCCCCAACGTCGTTACGCTTAAATAATAACCGTTATTTTACGGCGCCGATCTCCTTGTAATATTTTAGGGCACCGTTGTGGAGCGGGACTTGTATATATTTGAGGTTTGACGGATCCATTGGCGTGAGTCTCGTCGAAACGTTCAGGATATCCTTCTTATGCTGATAAAGCGCCTTCGTCATAGCGTATGCGTCATTGTCGCTGAGCTTCGACGTAGTTATAAGGACATTCCAGCTCGCCATAGATTTGACCGGTTTCGCCTGTCCTTTGTATGTATTGGCTGGGATATCAAACGGTAGATAATATGGAAGCAACTTTGACACCTTTGCTATCGTGTCGGCTGGGATGTCACGGAAATCCGCCGTGCCGAGTGTCGTTATCTCTACGACCCCTGCGATACCGAGAGCGCCCACCGTAATGGCGGCGTCTATGTTCTTATCGGCAAAAGCGGCTGCCGTATCCGAAAGGCCAAGGTTCTCAGCTTTGATGTCTTTGTCCGGGTCCAGCCCCGCACTCTGGAGTATCGTGCGGGCTGTGACTTCCGTTCCGCTTCCCACCGCGCCGACAGACACTCTTTTGCCTTTGAGGTCGGCTGTCGTTTTTATCTTGCCGCCCTTTGCTACAAGAAAGTGAATTGGCTCCGCATAGAGCGGAACAAGTCCGCGAAGGTTCGCCATCTTTTTGCCTTGGAACATTCCTGTTCCCTTGTAGGCTGAAAAATAAAGCCCGTCGGCAAAAATCACTTCCGTCTCTCCCTTGCCAAGAAGCGCCAGGTTCTGCGCTGTGCCTCCGGTGGACTGGGCGTTTGCTTTCATGCCAGTGATGTTCGCGTTCCATACCTTCGCCATCGCGGCCCCAACGGGATAATACGTTCCGCCGGTCGTGCCGGTCCCGATGTTGATAAACGTCGCCGCAAAAGCGGAACAAGCGGCGATTGCGATAATTGCTAACGCTAACAAGACGCTGATGTTTCTTTTCATAATGAAGACCTCCTATTTTTTGGTTTGCGTTTTCGTTTCCAGTTTGTTGGAGTGGATAATACCATAAATATTTTATTTGCACAATGGTACGTACCAATTTTTAATAAAAATTTTCTTCTTCTAAAAAAATGCCGACAGGGCAGGCTCCCATCGGCATTTCAGCAATATACATACAAGAATACCAAATACTATTATTAATAATTGTCGTAAAGATTCCCTCCAAACCTGTCGGCAAGTACTACGAGTGGCATGTCTTTCACTTCTAGGCGGAGTATAGCCTCTGGGCCAAGGTCGTCATAGGCAACTTTTTCAACTGAGACAACGGAACTTGCTAGAAGCACGGCAGTCCCACCTGTCGCGCCAAAATATACGGCTCCATTCTTTTTTATGGAAGCAAGCACTTCTGGAGACCTCTTCCCCTTGCCGATCATTCCGTTGACCCCGAGGTCGAGCAGAAATGGCGTGTATGGATCCATCCTATAGCTTGTCGTAGGTCCTATCGGTCCGATAACTGCCCCCGGCGGCGTAGGGGCCGGACCCGCGTAGAAAATGGTCTCCCCCTTTACAGGAAACGGAGCACTGCCGGCCTTAATCGCATCGACAAGGCGCTTATGCGCTGCATCGCGCGCGACTAGTATCTTTCCCGATAGCGCCACTACATCTCCGGCGCGGAGGTCGCTTATAGCGTCTAACGTAAGAGGGGTCGTAATATGTTTAACCATTGCATTTCCTCCCCTTTTTCGTTCCTTCGGCGTGTCTCAGCGCATGACAACATATATTGACCGCTACGGGCATCCCTGCGATATGAGTTGGCTGCTGTACGATATGGGCGTCCAAAGCCGTGACATTTCCGCCGTATCCTCCCGGCCCTATGCCAAGCGCGTTGACCCGCGCCAATATATCACGCTCCATCTCGGCATACTCCGGCAACGGATTACGCTCTCCTTCCTTTTTAAGCAAGGCGCTCTTTGCGGCGAGCGCCACCGTCTCAAAATTTCCACCAATACCAATACCAAGAACGATTGGAGGACATGGGTTCGGGCCCGCGTTCTTCACGGTCTCGACGACGGCGTTGATAACGCCCTCAGCGCCGTCGGCTGGTTTCAGCATGTAGATCTTGCTCATGTTCTCGCTGCCCATGCCTTTTGGACTTACGGTTATCCTTATGTCATGCCCCGGCACGATTTTCCAATGGATAACGGCAGGCGTATTGTCTCCCGTATTTTTTCTATTAAACAGAGGATCTTCGACAACAGATTTGCGCAAATAGCCGTCAAGATATGCCCTTCGAACACCTTTGTTGATCGCGTCCTCAAAACCACCGTTTACGACGGAAACATCCTGTCCAGCTTCGACAAAGACGACCGCCAGCCCGCAGTCCTGACATATAGGCATACCCTTCTCGGCTGCAAGCTCCGCGTTCTTCAATATGTCGCGAAACGCCTGCTTAGGGAGTTCTTTCGTCTCTTTCTCCGCCGAAGTTTCAATGATTTTTTTCAGGCCTTCCGGTAATATTCTGTTCGCGGTCAACGCCAAGTCATAGACAAGCCGTTTTATATCCGACGCCTCGACCTCATATCTAGCTGTCATTTACATTCCCTCTTCCGGTAGAAAAGTATTTATATTTTCCTCGATGTAAACGTAGACGCCGTTCTTCATAAGCAACAAAGCCGTGACACCCTCTCACGGTATTTTGCGTCCTGTAAATGTTCCATCGTAAACCATCGACGAGCCGCATGACGGGCTGCGTTCCTTTAATATCGCCATACTGCATCCAAGCAGTTTCGCCAAGCGTAGGACCTCTTCGGCACCGCGTTCAAAATATTCCGTGTTGTCAATTCCGCTCTTCGAGACGACGCGCCCATTGAGTATTTCGTCAGGTTCACGCGGCGTCGGGAGCCCGCCTAGCTGTTCGGGGCACACAGGAATGAGGCAGAACTCTTTAGCAAGCGCGACTACTCTATCATCAAAACATCCCCCGCCGCAATAGCGGCAGTTCAACCCAAGAAGACACGCGCTGACCAAAATTTTCATCAAGACCGCCTCCTTTATGCAAATCATCTATATTTCATATTAACAGGATACTACATAACGGAGAGGGTTACAATCAAATCCATATCAGCGCTCAGGCGTGTTGCAGGTGATGCGACATACAGAGAGAGCCCCTGAAGACGTATAGTACTTCGAAAGGGCTCTCTCAAATGTTGCGAAGCATATAGCGCGTATCAGCGCCGATTTTTTACTTAGTAAGAAGCGTGAGCATAGCCCCAGCCGCAACAGCCGTGCCAATAACTCCAGCAACGTTCGGGCCCATTGCGTGCATGAGGATATAGCTTCCCGGGAATTCCTTCTGTACGACCTTCTGGCAGACACGCGCCGCCATCGGGACGGCTGAGACTCCTGCCGCACCGATGATTGGGTTGATCTTTCCGCCAGAGAGGACTTTCATGATTTGTCCAAAAATAACTCCTCCTGCCGTGCTGAATACAAAAGCAATCAGCCCAAGGCAAATGATCTTAATCGTCGCCATCGTAAGGAACGTATCCGCATTCATCGTAGCGCCGACCGCGATGCCGAGGAAAATAGTCGTCGCGTTGAGGACTTCGTTCTGCGCCGCCTGTGAAAGTCTCTCTGTACACCCGCTCTCACGAAGCAAGTTTCCAAACATGAGCATCCCAACAAGAGGAACGGACGCAGGAAGAACGAGACCACACGCTATTGTGGATACGACAGGAAATAGTATTTTTTCTGTCTTCGTAACTGGGCGAAGCTGCTCCATCTTTATAGCGCGGTCCTTCTTCGTTGTAAGAAGTTTGATGACCGGGGGCTGAATAAGCGGAACGAGCGACATGTAGCTGTATGCCGCGACAGCGACCGCAGGCAGGATGTCTCTGGCGAGTTTCGCGCAGAGGTAGATAGCCGTCGGGCCGTCGGCTCCACCGATAATTCCGATACCGGCAGCCTGCTGAATAGTAAAGCCCATGAACATCGCGCCAATTACGGCGAAGAAAACTCCTATCTGAGCCGCCGCCCCAAGAAGGAACGTGATGGGGTTAGCAAGCAGCGGACCGAAGTCCGTGAGAGCTCCGATACCCATGAAGATGATGATTGGGTAGAGTTCATGGTCGATGCCTATCTTTACGAAGTAAAGGAATCCGCCCGGATCGACTATTCCCGAGAGAGGAAGGTTGACGAGCAGACATCCAAATCCGATAGGCATAAGAAGGAGAGGTTCAAATCCTTTTGCTATTGCAAGATAAAGGAGTATGAACGAGACGAGGAGCATAATAAGATTGCCCTGCGACAGCGCGACAAATCCTGATTGCTCAACTACTCCTCTTAACGCGGTTAAATAGAGTTCCATTAAGGTACCTCCCTACGCAGCTTACGCTATGACGACGAGAGGATCGCCTGTGTTGACGGAATCTCCCTCTTTGCAGGCTATCTTTGATACTGTGCCTGCCGCGGGCGCGAATATTTCGTTCTCCATCTTCATTGCTTCGAGGATAAGAACAAGCTGTCCGGCTTCTACCGCCGTGCCGGGCGTGACAAGGATCTTGAGGACTTTGCCGGGCATCGGGGCTTCTATTGCTCCAGCCGTTCCTGCCGGGACCGCCGCAGGCGCGGGAGCCGCTGCCGGAGCTGCCGCCGGGGCGGGAGCAGCTACGGGCGCAGGGGCTGCCACAGGAACAGGAGCCGCTATAGGAGCGGCTACGCCGGCTCCCATTTCTTCAACGTTAACATCATATGATTTACCATTTACTGTAACTCTGTACGTACGTGCCATCAGAGAAAAACCTCCTTAGATTATTTGTAACTGTAACTAGTCCTGAAATCCTTCTGCATTCTGCACGCGGCTCATAAATTTCCAGCCGGATGCCGCCGGAGCTTTTACCGGCGCGAACGACAGAACTCGGGCGCCGGCGCCGCAGGTTGCGACAATGGCGGCTGTGATGACCGCGAGAAGTTCCCCGTCATCCTCAGC
>JAUNSQ010000080.1 GCA_030539135.1 Synergistaceae bacterium
GTTTACGTCATAATCGCTCTGGTCTTTTACAGCGATATTTACTAGGTATTCCTTTCCAGCCGTCGGCTTTTCATCCGTCTTAACGGCAGTCCCGTCCAAAGCGGTGATGATGAACTGTCCCCCTGCTATAGCGGCCGGGGTCGCAGACTGCGTGAACTCTTTGAACGACCCGTCTGCCGTTACTTTCAATAGCCTAAAGTCGCTGAATTTCTTTTCCGCAAAATCATTCAGCGTCGTCTTCAGAGATATCAAAAGCGTCTTTGTGGTGTCTCCGCGGAATACTGGGATGCCCTTCATTTTATCTGGGTTGTACTTGGCTTTTAGCTGTGCGTCCTTGTTTATTGCGTCTTTTGTTTTCGTCATCGACACTACGACTTTATCGTCGACGACTTCGGCTACCTCGCGCGCCTTTTCTGGCAGCGCGTTGATGTTTGTCTCAGTTTTGCAGACCTTTGCCTCTATATCGGCGCTGTTGGCAGGCGTAAACGGAGTTTTTACCGACTCCGGCAGCTTGACTTCCATCGAACCTTTGCCGACTATCTTGCCGTTAGGACCTTTTGTCATGCCGTTGTTCATGTTGAACGCGACGCCATCCGCCACTTCGAGCGTGCCGTTCAGTATCAGAGTCCCTATCGTGGCGTCCTTGGCTACCTTCAGCGTGCTTCCAGGCTCCACTGTTACTTTTACTGCCTCCGCCTTGTCGTTCGGTTCAACAAGCTGGGAAAGAGAACTCTCGGCAACGATTTCGCTGCCGTTCTTGAACGTGATCTCGTCAAAGTTTACCGTTCTGGCTTTCAAGCTGCCTTTGACGTTATCGAAGAACAGTCTTGACGTACCGAGGACGGAGTCGTTGTAGAACGTTTGGGGCGCGTAACGTTCGGCACTAGCGCGTTCCCTGCCTTGGCCGTTTAGCGTAGCTGGTTCCGGCAACTTCGAGAGGTCTGTTATATTTTGAAGCGTGATATTTCCATCGCCCTTGACATCGCCGGATAATACTGGCCCACACTGCTTTAATCCGCCGGCGTTGACAAAAGTTTTTTGCCCGCTGACGATTGGAGAGATAGTCTGCAAGGCTTTGTCCCCACTGAGTATGATATTAGTAGAACCTTTAACTATCGCTTTCGCTCCGGCTACAAATCTGCTGAGTCCACCGCCGAAGATATAAACGAAGCCATTCCCCGTGCTTGCAGAATCAGGTTCTATGTATATATACGTGTTTCCGCTCACTTCGCTGTATGGGCATGATTCTGCCACGTCGCCGCTGCTGCCCGCAGATCCGCCGCCCAAAACTTTAGAATCGCCCCACACTCCATATCCGCTTGCGTTCCGCACTCTTACGACTGTGTCACCGGATACTATAGAGGCAGACGATTTTGTGGCTTTGCCTCCGCCCAAGACTCGGTCAACGTTACCCTGATAAAGGAACACAAACGTACCGCCAAGCACCCTAGACGTCGAATCTCTATGCGCTTGACCTCCGCCCAAAAGGTCGCAGATTTTAGCGTCCGCATTATCCAAGATGACGGTAGATTTCCCCTTGACAGTCACATCCGCTGAACGGCTCGCCCAAGATCCGCCAAAGGCCCAACTCTGGTAATTCCCTTCATCCAGCTGCGGCGGTATATTCCAGGCACCCGTGATGTTCAAAGTGGAATTCCCATTTATCGTGTCGCTTCCTCCACCGTCGCTTCCGCTTCCTCCGTAGAAATAGACACCGTATTCTTCATTTGTGCAGGGAGTGATGTTCGGCATAGGGCCTGAAATCGTAAGCTTGCTGTTTCCGGATATCGAACTGGCGCATGGATTAGTGCTTGCGTTACCGCCGTAAAACAGTATCCCACCAGAAGTTACGTCCATCCGAGCATTGCTGTTTCCGATTACCTCTAACTCTGTATCGCCGCTTACCGTTATCAAACTACCTGACATCGCACCGCCAAAAAGCCTCTTAGGCAGACCGCTGGCATCGCAAGTCAGCCGCAAATCGTCTGAGAACGTTACCGTTACCTTTGGGATAGTTATATCTCCGCTTGCGTCAGACCCGTACACCGCAAGCCCCTCGCCGCCGCTTATTACTCCGCTGAGTGTACACGTTCCGATATGTGTTCCGGCAAACGCGACCCCAGCGATAATTATCACCGTCAAAATACATACCCATAATATTGATTTTTTCACTTTCACTGCACCTCTATTCGATTTTGGTTTTAAGGCTTGGATAAATCTCGCGTTTCACAAAATCTTTAGATACTTAAGAACTGATACAAAGTGCTTGAAGCTGTGGTTAATTACCTATTTCTGGTCTCTACTCTCCTTTCATGGCAGCATAAAATTCGCGTTCGAAATTTCATCAGTTATGCGCGTCAACTTTTAATTGACTAACATACAATTTACTTTATTCAATGCAAAGCTAGCTAATCTCTCTAATCAAGTCATATTTATCAACTTTTATTAGGTGAATAATATTTCATTAGTTGACATTCGTCAATCTATATTTGAATTATATCAACTTGAAAAGAATTCTCTTTCCATCAACAATAGAAGCATGGGAAATACACTTGGACAGCTAATTCATGAAAAACGTTTGAATGAGAGGCTTACTCAGGAAGGGCTGGCTGAACTGACTGGCGTCTCAAAGTGGACCGTAATCAACTGGGAGGCTGACAAGCGTGTGCCGCTTGCTACGACGCTGTTGAAAATTGCCGAAGCGCTGAACACAGACGTCAACTATCTATTGGGCGTCAAAACAAACGATCTAATGAACGAGATGTTAGCCCTCCCCGTATTGTCGGACAAAGACATCTCTGCGAATCAGCAACAGACTTTCGCATTTATCGCAAAAGACTCTTCAATGTATCGATGGGGCATACAGGCGGACGCGCGGGTCATTATCTCGGGCGCAGAAACCCCAAGGGACATGGACATTGTCCTAGTCAGCTATAAAGGACAATTTGCTCTAAGAAAGATACACTTCCTGCAAAATGAGGATATAGAGCTGCTTTCGTCTGACGGCACAACTGTGACGATATCCGCCGAAGAAGCCTCTGCAAAATCCTTTTTAATACACGGCAAGGCCGTCTGGGTGATCACAGAACCGCACCACGGGATATAAAGTTTGGCAAACAAAAAAGACCTCCTCGTATGAGAAGGTCTTTTTTGTTTGTACGCTTAACTGTCCATTAGCCACGGCTCAGTCCATATTTTATAGACTCCGCTCCTGTGGCCTACATGCGGGCTACTTTATGCTTCCAAAGAGATCGTTGAGCGCCTCGCTCATTATCGGGTGAGTGAATATCATATCGCGGAGCGACGTGTATGGCAGCTTGCAGTCCATTGCCAGCTTGACGATATTGACCATCTCATGCGACTCTTCACAGAAGAGCGACACGCCAAGTATCATGTCGGTATCGACATCGACGACCGCCTTGAGCAGACCAACATATTTTGAGAGGACATGCGACCGCGGGAGACCTGTAACGGGTATTGAGGCTACTTTAACGCGATACCCCGCTTCCTTCGCGGCCTTCTCGGTGAGACCTACGCGAGAGAGCGGCGGCTCGACGAACGTGCTGTACGGCACAAGTCTGTCCTTCGTCGTCCTTGTTCCTCCGGTCATATCGGAGAAAATAATACGGAAGTCGTCGAGCGATATGTATGTGAACTGCGGGCTTCCCGCTGCGTCGCCGATAGCCCAGACGCCTGGAACGTTCGTCCTCAGGTGTTCGTCGACTTCTATCGTGCCGCGAGGCGTGACTTTTATTCCCGCGGCCGCGAGGTTGAGCGCCTCTGTCGCCGGTTTTCTGCCCGTCGATATGAGCACCGCGTTCCCAACCGCTTCGCGTTTTTCGCCATTCACGGTATAAGAAACCTTCGCCCCCTGCTCCGTATCTTTAACAGACGTCACGACTACGCCAAACTCAAACTTTATCCCGGCAGTCTCCATAGACTCTTTGACGGCTGCCGCTATGTCGTCGTCCTCGTTCGGCATAAAGGTCGCGAGATCTTGAAGCACCGTGACCTCCGAGCCAAATTTTCTGTAGAATGAGGCGAACTCCAATCCTATGTTGCCGCCCCCGATGATAACGAGTTTGCGCGGCAGGCTCTCCAAATCCAGCATACCTTCGCTGGTATAGACGTTTTTGCTGTTGGTTATCCCGTCTATCGGCGGTATGAACGGATAGGAACCTGTGTCGATGACTATTTTGTCGCCTGAGATGGTCTCGTCGACACCCTTTCCCGTGAGTTTCAGCTCCTTCGGTGATACAAAGTTGGCCTCGGCTGTGTAGAGCGTGATACGCGGATTACCGTCCATAATGCCGAACATCTTGCCAAGTATCTTGCCTCTAAGCGCTTTCTTGGCCGCCACAGTCTCTGAATAGAACTTAGCTTTTTCAAAGAAAGAAGAAAATCTCTTTATCTCGGAAATTTCGGATTTTGCGACCATAAATTTTGTAGGCACACATCCGACGTTGGGGCAAGTCCCGCCATACATTTTGTCAGATTTTTCGACGAGCGCGACGCTCTCTCCGCGCGAGGCAAGAGTCGTAGCTAGCGTCTTTCCGCCTTTGCCAAAACCGATTATCACTGTGTCAAACTTTTTCATTCAAACGGCCTTCTTTCTTTTGGGATTTGTTATATGAATCAGCTTAATTAAAATCTTTACAAGAAAGCAAGTCAACGATGTTTTACGCATCGCCGTTCTTTTCAGTATTTAACGCATATCAACAGTTCCACGACCCAGCCGTGGAACTGCTAGTATGCTATGCAGCGCTGCCTGTCGATTTGTTAATTCTCGAGCAGTCTGCGAATTTTTTCGAGGCTTACGAAGGTATCTCGCAGCGAAGAGTTGAGCAGGGCCTGCCGCTCTTCAAATATCTTCGCGTAAACGGCTTGGTTCTTCGGATCCGGCTCAAAGCGGCCCCTGAACGTAACCCATTCGCGCATCGTTTCTTTTAGGTCTGCGATATCGCCCACGCCGTATGCGGCCACCGCGACGTCTGCCATAAGGCCGCCCTCGCTGCGCGTCGGGACGTTATACGCGCCGCCCAGTATATCGGCCTTTATCTGAGTCCAGAGCGAACTTTTGCTGCCGCCCTCAGTCCCAATCATCTCTTTGAGCGGGATGCCGCATTCCCTGTAAACACGGACCATCTGCAAGTATTCGAACGCTATGGCCTCAAGCATAGAGCGCCACATCGCGCCCCTGTCGCTAGAGCCGTAGAGTCCGGCGAATACCCCGCACGCTCCCGGGAGGTCGGGCCCAGCGCCCTGAAGGTATGGATAGAACAATATCCCGCGCGAACCGGCAGGGACTTCTCCGGCGAGCGCGTCCATCTCCGCGTAGAAGTTCGAGTCTCCGGCCCTGTTCGCAATGCTGTCTCTGAACCAGCGCAGCGAGAGCCCCCCTGCGCGAATCATGCTCCAGTAGAAGTATGAGCCCTCAAGTGTACCAGTCGCGAGCATCATGCCTGGGGTCTGAGATATTTTTTCTACCATCCCGGGGACAGCGACGGCGAATATGGAGGCCGTACCCGCGACGTCGGCGCTAAGTCCCGGTTCGAGGAGCCCAGATGCCATAGCTGACTGCATTGTATCTCCGGCTCCGGCAACGATTGGAATACCGGGCAGAAGCCCCATATTCTCGGCCTCCTCCGCGCAGAGATGCCCGACCACGTCCCAAGGCTTTACGATGCGCGGGAGTATGTCCATCGGTATGCCAAGCGCGTCCATTTGTTTCTTCGACCAATTTCTTGTATGGGCGTCGTATCCGATAAGCCAGCCGGACATCGTGGCCCAGTCGAGGAACGCTTTATCCGCCGTGAGCCCCGCGAGCTTGCCGAGGACGAACGGGCCGTTGTTGACAACTTTGACGGCTCTATCTTTGAACCCTGTATAGTGGTTGAGGAACCAGCGCAGGATAAGCGGAGGCATAAACTCGTCGACTGTCATATTTCCGCTCTCTTCGAGCCAGACAGGTTTTACATTGGCTTTGACCCAGTCCGCCTCGCCACGCGCGCGATTATCGAGGTATGGGACGAACGGGGTGACGGGGTCCCAATCCTCGTCTATCCCAACGATGCCGCAGATTATTCCGCTGGCTGATATCCCTCGGATAGACGCCTGATTTCATGAGGCACTCACGAACGCCCTCACGGACGTTCCGCACGAAGCCAAGCGCGTCCATCTCCGCCCAGCCCGGCTGTGGATAGGATATTTTGTTCTCCCTGTACGCCTCAGCCATGCGCGTCGAGTCATCTCTGTATATGGCGGTCTTAGTCCCCATAGTCCCACAGTCAAAGCCAACATAGTATCTGCTCATACAAGTCACCTCGTCGTATTATTTCAAAAGTTACAAAAGCGCGGGCTCCCAATCATAGAAGTCCCGCGCGTATCATTGCTGGATATTGGCGTCGCAGCAGGCGCTATTCCTTGCGCGGCGCTAGGTATTCCTTCATGTCTATCTCCGTCCAGTTCTGCGCGCCGGGTATCTTTAGCCAGATCGTATAGGTCTCGGGGGTCGTGACTATCTGATAGAGCGTCATATCGTTGGTCGCCCCGAGGTCCTCGATGCGCGTGTCCATTATCTTCATCATTATCTCCGAGTTGATCGTGCCCTTGAAATGCTTCGCGAGCGTCAAGAGGTTCTGGCGTCTCGACCTTGTGAGCCAGAATGTCTTGTCGTCCGGGCGCGGCAGACCCCATGAAAATTCCGTGAAGTGGTTGCTGAGCACAGTAAGCCCCCGGCGCGAATGAGATTCGCGGCGCTTGACCTCGAAGACGGGCCATTCATAGCAGCGAGCTGTCTGTCCATCTGCGACTCCTACAATGTATGCAAAGTTCGCCCTCGTCGTCTGGAAGAAGCTCTCCATCTCGTCAAGAGTAGACGCGTCGAGCAGAAACTCAAACAGTTTCGCGATGGTCGGGACGCGGCTGTCATACCAGAGAGCTCCGCCCGACGGCATTCCGTTATTGAGTTCGAGGAATATCCCCTTTTCATTCATTCCATTTACGGCGTATATCTCTCCGGCGTAGCCGATGACCGCCGTCGCGAGCGAGCCGTCCGACGGGTGG
>JAUNSQ010000081.1 GCA_030539135.1 Synergistaceae bacterium
GGAGTAGAGATCAAGAATTCCGAGCTTGGACTTCTCGGACATTCTGATGCTGATATAATTATTCACACTATCATGGACGCGCTTTTAGGAGCGGCTGGGGAGCCGGATATCGGCACGCTGTTTCCCGCGGCGGATCGGAGATACAAAGACGCGGACAGCATGAAGTTGCTCAAAAAGATCGTGAAACTCTTACATGATAAAGGCTGGCGTATCGAATGGATCGACGTTGCGCTTAACACACAGACCCCGCGCCTAGGAGATATGGTCATCGCGTTTGAAGACAGTTTATCTTCATCTCTGAAAGAGGAATGCCAGAACAGGAACATAAATATTAAAATCAAATCAGGCGAAGAATGTGGGAGCGTCGGCAGGGCGGAATGTATGATATGTCATGCCGTGGCGACCATATCAAAATTAAATAATACTATTATGGAGGAAAATTAAATGATTAACGATATTGCTTGGGGCAGTAAATTTGTTGATTATCAAGGATTTACTTTCGATGATGTCCTGCTTGTTCCTGGGTACAGCGAAGTTCTTCCAGCGACGGTCGACGTTACGACGCGGCTGACGCCGCAGATCGGCCTTAACGTGCCTATTTGCAGCGCGGCAATGGACACCGTCACGGAGGCACGCCTCGCTATAGCGTTGGCGCGCGAAGGCGGGATCGGTATTATGCACAGAAATATGCCTATAGATAAACAGGCTTTTGAGGTCGACAAGGTAAAACGTTCGGAATCAGGAGTCATCGTGGACCCGTTCTACAGACATCCCGAAGAGAGCGTCCGCGAGGCTGTCGCGTTGATGGAGCACTATCATATATCGGGCGTCCCTATTGTTGACGAGCAGGTCCACCTTGTCGGAATAATCACAAACAGAGACCTCCGCTTCGTCACGAACCTTGACCAGCCGATCTCCAATATAATGACAAAAGAAAATCTTATTACCGCTCCGCTTGGAACTACGCTCGAGGACGCCAAGCGCATACTCATGGGCACAAAGGTGGAGAAGCTCCCGATAGTGGATGAAGACGGCAGGCTAAAGGGGCTCATTACGATAAAGGACATACTCAAGGCAAAAGCGTTCCCAAATTCCGCCAAGGATCATCATGGGCGTCTTGTTGCCGGAGCCGCCGTAGGCGTTGGCAAAGATGTGCTGGACAGAGTAGCCGCGCTTGTTAAGGCAAACGTCGACGTGATAATAGTAGACACCGCTCACGGGCACTCAAAGATGGTGCTGGACACCGTCAAACAACTGCATTCAATGTATCCTGACCTGCCCCTTATCGGCGGCAACATTGCTACGAAGGCGGCTGCAGAGGCTCTTATGGACGCTGGAGTCGAAGGCGTCAAAGTCGGTATCGGACCAGGCTCGATATGTACGACAAGGATAGTCGCCGGTATCGGCGTGCCTCAAGTTGCTGCCGTCATGAACGTCGCAGAGGCGGCTCATAGGCGCGGCAAGACCGTCATCGCCGACGGAGGCATACGCTACTCGGGAGATATCGTTAAAGCGCTTGCAGCCGGAGCCG
The DNA here is from genome assembly GCA_030539135.1 of Synergistaceae bacterium. Classification (GTDB taxonomy): domain Bacteria; phylum Synergistota; class Synergistia; order Synergistales; family Synergistaceae; genus JAUNSQ01. The sequence continues at coordinate 1,532 of JAUNSQ010000081.1, forward strand.
ATGTCGTTATGATAGGCTCGCTCTTCGCAGGCACTGAAGAGAGCCCCGGCGAAGCCGTCATTTACAAGGGGCGTTCCTTCAAGAGCTATCGCGGCATGGGGTCGCTTGGCGCTATGAAGGGCGGATGCAGCAAGGACCGCTACTTCCAGGAGGGCACAGCCGAAGATAAGCTGGTGCCGGAAGGAATAGAGGGCATGGTCCCGTCAAAAGGTCCGCTTACCGCCGTTATATACCAGATGGTCGGCGGGATACGCGCTGGCATGGGCTACGTCGGCGCTCCCAACATAGCTGCCCTGCACGAAACGTCGCATTTCGTACAAGTCACCGCGGCGTCCATGAAGGAGAGCCATCCCCATGATGTAGTGATAACAAAGGAAGCTCCTAACTACTGGGCTGAATAATTGTTGACATACGCTGAGAATACGGTATAATACATTCTCGTTGGGCGGCTAGTTCAGAGGTAGAACGCTACCTTGACACGGTAGAGGTCAGAAGTTCAATTCTTCTGTCGCCCACCAAATTAAAATATACAGCTAAAGGCGGAGAATATCTCCGCCTTTTTGTATGCTGTCCTTTTATACTATTCACTATCGCTATTCTATAACAAGCTGCTTTTGTCCTTCTGCGAAAACGCCAATCTCTGCAGCGTCGGAAAAACCCATACCGCGCAATTCCGCCAGCAGCTCCACCTTGCAATCGGCGGGGACGGAGAACAGAAGCCCACCCGACGTCTGGGGGTCGAATGCTAGATCTTCAGCGAAGACTCCCATCGAGGAATGGTTGACGACAAGCCCTCCGATATGTTCTTTGTTTGAATAAGAACCAGTCGGGATCAGCCCCATGTTCGCCATGTCTCTTATCCCTGGCAGTAACGGAAGTGAATCGACATTTATGGTCAGCGAGATATCTTTTGGGCAGAGGTCGAGCGCGTGAGCGGCAAGGCCAAACCCTGTGACGTCCGTGCATGACGTTATTCTGCTTCTGATTGTCTCGGACAATTTCGCGGGTGCCGCGTTAAGTTTTGACATGCTGCTTACCGCGGCGGCGGTATTTTCTTCGCTGAAGAGTCCAGCCTTTATAGCGGTCACAGCTATCCCAGTCCCGATAGGTTTTGTAATTATCAAACTGTCGCCAGCCTTTGCCGACCCTACTTGCCACATTTTATCGCTCTCAACTTCGCCAAATACGACAAGTCCATATTTAGGTTCCTCGTCCTGGACGCTGTGCCCCCCGGCCAAGACGGCTTGGGCCTCCATTACCTTATCCGCTCCGCCGAACAGTATATCCTGAAGGACGGAGAGCGGTTCACATGAGGTAGGGAAGCACAGGACGTTGAGCGCGACGATTGGCCTGCCGCCCATCGCGTAGACGTCGCTTAGGGAGTTTGCCGCCGCGATTTCTCCAAACTTGCGCGGGTCGTCAACGATTGGAGTAATAAAGTCGACAGTCAGTATCCCAACGCGCTTATCGTCAATCTTCCACAGTGCGGCGTCCTCTCCCTTGTCCCACGACGCTATGAGGTTGGGATTTGAAAATACCGGCATATTTTTCAATATTTTGTCCAGCTCCGCTGGACTGATTTTGGCCGCTCAGCCGCTTGTGCGCGCACGTTCAGTAAGCCTCATCGACAGTCGCCTCCTTCACCGTGGTATAAACGCTGTTTGAAAGTCTATCACACAAACAACTATATTGCGATATGAGGGTTAGGTAAAATAACTATTAGATTTTATACGGACTGAGTTTATAATTAACGCGAAACGAAACTTTAGGAGGGGTTTGTAAATGGTGGTACTGCCAATAACAACTGTCATGAGCAGCCTGCGCTCGTCCTTTGACGAGTTGCGTGAAAGTCTTTGACCTCTCTGCTGTAGAGGCAAGGATAGACGTTCTTAGAAAACATACCGAGAAAGACGGTTTTTGGGAGTCGGGAGAAGCTCAAGAGATAACGAGAGAGTTGTCCAGACTTCAAGGCAGGGTCGACAAATTCTCAGGTATCCGCGGCGAGCTTGGGGACTTAGAGGCTATTGCCGAACTTGTAAGTGAAGAGCCAGACGAAGGACTGCAAACTGAATTTTATGACCGCGCAGCATCACTTGGAAAAGAAATTGTGGCATATCAGACACTTGTCCTTCTCGACGGGGAATATGACTCTGGAGACGCCATATTGACGGTCCATGCAGGAGCTGGGGGGCTTGATTCGCAAGACTGGGCCGCGATGCTCTATCGTATGTACGCGAGATGGGCCGAAGCTCATAAATACACGATAAAACTAATTGACGAACTGCCCGACCAAGAGGCCGGCATCAAAAGCGTCACTGTTTCAGTGAACGGGGATTACGCCTATGGCTATCTAAAGGTCGAGCAGGGCGTACATCGGCTTGTCAGGATATCTCCGTTCGATTCGGCGAAGCGCCGCCACACCAGCTTTGCTTCTGTGGAAGTTATGCCTGTGCTCCCTGACAGCGTAGAGATCGAAATAAGGCCGGAAGATTTGAAGATGGACACATTCCGCGCGAGCGGGGCTGGTGGCCAGTATGTCAACATGACGGATTCCGCCGTTAGAATCACGCATATCCCCACAGGGATAATAGTCAGTTGTCAAACAGAGCGTTCGCAGCACATGAACAGGGCTACGGCGATGCAGGTGCTGCGGTCAAAGCTGTTTGAAAAAATACAGCGCGAGCGTCAGGACCAGCTGGACAGTATCCAGGGCGAAAAAAGAGTGATCGCATGGGGTAGCCAGATACGTTCGTATACTCTGCAGCCTTTCCAGCTTGTGAAGGACCACCGTTCCGGCTGCGAGATCGGAAACGTGAACGCCGTCCTTGACGGAGACATAGACGAACTGATAATGGCGGCTCTGCGCTTCAACAAATCGGGCAAACAGGCTTCACATGAGGATGATAGATAATGTATAAGAAAATCATTTTAGCGGCGCTCTGTATTTTGATGTTCACATCCGCAGCTTCCGCCGATGTAAAACGTGGAGTCAAATTTGTCCCCAACGTACCTATACTGCCGCTGGTGCAGCTAAAACCCGGAATGACGGGAGAGGTGCATACGGTCCTCAACGGGACAAAGATTATAAAGTTCGGCATAAAAATAGTTGGGGTAGTCCCACGCAAATCTAGCCCGAAAAATTTGATATTGTTCCGCATAACGGATAAGAAGATTAACGACAGCGGTGGAGTCGCGGCTGGGATGAGCGGCTCGCCTTTGTATGTGAATGGAAAGCTGATAGGCGCTCTGGGCTATAGCTGGTCGTTCTCCGACAGGAGTCTTGGTCTCGCCACGCCGATAGAGGAGATGGCCAAGGCCTTTGATTGGCCGGATGATGTCCCGGGGGTTAGTCCTTCAGAAATCCCTTCACCCGACCCCGTAAGCATAGATATAGAATCGGACGAAAGCAAAAAAGATGCAACCGTTTCCAAGGACATTAAGCCTCTGGCGATGCCGCTGCTTGTCGATGGTATAAGCTCGAGGATAGCTAAAAAACTTTCAGAACGGCTGGGACAGCCTCTTGTTCCACTTGGCGCCGCATCCGGCGCGAACACGGCGGTTAGTACGGGACCCGCGCTTAAACCCGGCGCGGCGATGGGCGTAGCTCTGTCTTGGGGAGACGTTCAGACAGGCGGCATTGGTACGTTGAGCGCTGTAGATAAGACCGGACGCTTTTTGGCGTTCGCGCACCCCATGATGGATCGCGGCGCGGTCGCGTACTCTCTCACGAGGGCCAGCATCATTCAGATCATTCCAAGCGCTAACCACTCCTTTAAACTCGGTTATATGGGGGATATTATCGGCACTGTGACGCAAGACAGGCCAGAGGCAATAGGGGGAAAGTTTGGACAGTACCCTCCAGCGTCAAGTTATTCCGTCAGGTTCAGCGATATAGACACTGGCAAAAAATATCTGAAGCGGTTTCAGACTGTATCCGACCAATTTATAGGCCCAACTATTGGAACGATGGGAATATTGGGCGTTATAGACAACCTTTGGGGGCGTTCAGGTGAAGGGACCGCAAAAATAAAATATCGTTTCTCAGGCGGAAATATGAATAAAGGCTGGGAGCGGACCAATATATTCTTTTCCGATAAGGACCTGATAAAATCGCTCCTTGAAGAATTTGACGACCTCTCTAATATCTTCTCGCTGAACCAGTTTCGTGAGATACGCCCGTACGGCGTCGACGTTGACGTTGAGATAACGCGCGAACCAAAGGTTATGTTTATCGAAGGGCTTGAGATCGTGGATAAGAAAAAGACATACTCTCCCGGCGACAAAGTCGTCGTAGACGTCACGCTCAGGAAATGGCGCAAACAGCCCGAAAGGAAGCGGATAGCGCTTACCGTCCCTGAGAACGCTTTTGGCTTCTGCGAGATAGTCGTCAGGGGCGGCTGCGTCGACAGCCCTAAGCCGGACGCGCTGATGAAAAACCTGCGTTCGATCGTAAAATTTGACGAGCTGCTTAAAAAGCTTTCCGCGGGCGAGTCGAACAATCAACTTATCGTGAAGATAGACGGCCCTGAGAAAAAAAACAAGAAGAAATCGAACAAGACGGCATTTCCGGAAGATCTGGTCGACAGCAAGCTCAATAGCGAAATAAAGAGCGAGCAAATAAACTCGAACAAATTGAAAGTCTATAATACGGATTATTATGTTGATGGAAAGCTGAAGAAATATATAAAGATAAAGAGCAAGTTTCCAGACATCGACCCGGAGTTATTAGAAGAACTATTACGCAGTTTGGCAGATGAAGAAGATGCCGCCCTTGGTCGTGGAGAACGTAAGGTCAAGGAGACAGACGACGAAGACGAATAAACGATGAGCGGCGGAGATATCTCTCCGCCGCTCATCGTTATCAGTTATATATGTGGTCTGAATATCAACAGAAACGAAAGCCCGTACGCTATGCAAAGGCTTAGGAACACAGCAGCCGACAGCATGTCCTTTATCATTTTTACTTCTTCGCGAAATATTGGGCCAAGCCGCATATCTATTAGAATTTCAGCTGAAGTGTTGATTAGTTCTATCGTTATGGGGAGCAGACATAAAATGAAAACGGCCGTCGTCGTCCACAGCCCAGTTTGCCGCGCGACGGCGATCAAAACCATTATAAAAAGGCCGATGGATTCATTGCGAATGGCTTTTTCAGATATAAACGCACATCTGAGGCCGTTCAGCGAATAGCCGGTCTTATCGAGTAAGTTTGAATTCTTCCATTTTGGCATAAGACCACCCTGTAAGTCTCAATATAATTTCAACGTATATTATCATAGCACAAACTTTATTTTCAAAGATATCTATAAATACAAACAGAAGCTCCTCATAGTAACTTGGCAATCAAACCATGATTATTATAATATGTTTTTATCTGGCAATGATAAAATAATATCCTGTAATGATATTAGATTAAAACCTGAGAGGA
>JAUNSQ010000082.1 GCA_030539135.1 Synergistaceae bacterium
GTGAAGGCGGGCGTACAGTCGGAGCCGGCGTCGTCACCGAGATCATCGATTAAGAGTGCCCCAGGAGGGGAATATTTTGGCTAAGAAGATTCGTATCAAACTCAAAGCATTTGACCACCGCGTCCTTGACGCTTCCGCCACTCAGATTGCTGACACGGCGCAGCGTACGGGAGCTAAAGTGTCTGGTCCTGTGCCTCTTCCGACCGAAGTGAAAAAGTTTGCAGTACTTACGTCGCCTCATGTCGATAAAGATGCGCGAGATCAGTACGAAATCAGAACGCACAAGCGTCTGATCGATATCGTTGATCCAACCCAGAAGACAATGGAAGCTCTTATGGAACTGAATTTGCCTTCAGGTGTTGATATACAGATCAAACTCTAAGGAGTTTCTTCTGAAAACAAAGGGAGTGAAACATCTATGAGCATGGGGATTCTGGGCCGCAAGGTAGGGATGACCCAGGTCTTCGACGAAGAAGGCAAGGCAGTGCCTGTAACAGTTATTGAGGCTGGTCCTTGCTCCATCGTTGAAATCCGGACACCTGAAAAGAACAGTTACAGCGCAGTGCAGTTAGGTTTCGGCGAAGTGAAACCCGTTAAGGAAACAAAGCCTATGAAGGGTTACTTCGAGAAACAGAACGTAGCACCCAAGCGCTGGCTGAGGGAGTTCCGCGTAGACAATACGTCGGACTACCAGGTGGGACAGGAGATCACCGTTTCTCTGTTCCAGAATGGTGAAATTGTTGACGTTATAGGCGTCAGCAAAGGTAAGGGAACCGCGGGCGTTATGAAACGTCACGGTTTCAGTGGAATACCAATGAGTCATGGTCAGTCGCTTACACATCGTCATCCTGGCTCGATTGGTTGCAGCAGCTATCCCGGCAAGGTTATAAAGGGCCGGAGAATGGCGGGTCATATGGGAAGCGAACGCGTTACCACAAAGAACCTGACTGTATTTGCAGTTGATGAAGAGAACAACCTTCTTCTTATCAAAGGTTCCGTACCTGGTGCGCGCGACGGCTTAGTCATGATCCGCAAAACAGCGTAGTGGGGAGGCGGAAGATAATGCCTACAGTAAATGAAGTCAATTTTAAAGGCGAGGTAATCGGTCAGGTCGAACTTGCCGATTCCGTCTTCGGTGCCCTTGTTCATGTCCCGGCTATGCATCAGGTCGTCGTTGCACATTTGGCCAACTGCCGCGTAGGGACACACAACACGAAAGATCGTGGAGATGTCAGAGGCGGCGGTAAGAAACCTTGGAAACAGAAACACACAGGGCGCGCGCGCGCGGGCAGTTCACGTTCGCCAGTGTGGGTCGGCGGCGGAGTTGCACATGGACCGCATCCGAGGGATTATCACCAGAAGGTGAACAAGAAAGTGCGTCGTCTTGCGCTTTGCAGCGCGCTGACGCTCAAAGTTCAGGAAGAAAATATGCTTGTGCTCGATAACTTCGGGATCGATGCGCCGAAGACAAAGACAATGGTCTCTTTCCTTTCTTCAGTGAAGAATGCTAAGAAGCCCCTCTTTGTGCTTCACGAGACGAATATGGCTGTAGTTAAATCAGCGGCCAACATTCCGGGCGCGCAGGTCCTTCATGTCGACAGCATAAATGTCTATGACCTTCTGAACCACGATCAGCTTATCGCAACTCCTGAGGCTGTTAAAAAGCTCGAGGAGGTGTTCGGTTAATGAACGCTGTAGCTTATGACATTATTGTTCGCCCGATCATCACGGAAAAAACAAGCCGTATGATGGAGCTTGGACAATATACGTTTGAAGTTCTTCCAAAGGCCAACAAGATAGAGATACGCAAGGCTGTGGAAGAAGTCTTTAAGGTCAAAGTTGTAAGAGTAAACACGATCCAGGTCCGTTCCAAACCGAAGCGGATGGGTGCCTTTTTGGGTCGTTCACGTTCCTGGAAGAAAGCAATCGTAACCCTCGCCAAAGGTGAGAAGATTGCATTCTTCGAGGGCGCAAGCGCCTAGGCAGAAAGGGGTAAACCTAAATGGGAATTAAGAAATATCGTCCCACAACACCCAGCCACCGCCAAATGGCGACGCCTGATTATTCAGAAATAACAAAGGCGAAGCCGGAGCGGAGTCTGGTTGTATCGCTCAGCCAGTCTGCGGGACGTAATAGCAATGGCAGAGTTACGATGCGTCATCGTGGCGGGCGCGGCAGGATCAAATATCGTATCGTCGATTTCAAGCGCGATAAGATTGGCGTACAGGGCAAAGTTGTCGCCATCGAATACGATCCTAACCGTTCCGCGCGTATAGCTCTCATCTCTTATCTCGATGGTGAGAAACGTTACATACTTGCCCCAATAGGACTTAACGTTGGAGACAACATTTATGCCGGACACGACTCAGATATTCGCCCCGGCAATGCGCTTCAGCTTAAAGACATCCCTGTTGGTACGGTTATACACAATATCGAGCTTGAACCAGGCCGCGGCGGAGTACTCGTACGCGCCGCCGGCGTCTCCGCTCAGCTAATGGCGAAGGAAGGCAAATACGCCTATGTCCGTATGCCGAGCGGCGAACTCAGACTGGTCCTCTTGGAGTGCATGGCTGTCATAGGACAGGTTGGCAACGAAGAGCATGAAAATGTTGTTTACGGTAAAGCCGGCAGAACGCGTTGGCTTGGAATTCGCCCCCATATCCGCGGTATGATACAGAACCCTGTTGACCACCCGATGGGCGGTGGCGAAGGAAAGAGCAAATCGCATAAACATCCTGTCTCACCATGGGGTACTCCGGCAAAGGGTTATCGTACGCGTAAGCGGAAACCTTCGGATAAGTTCATTGTCCGCCGCCGCAAAAAGTAACCTAGGCTTGTAGGAGGGAATATACAGATGGCTCGTTCACTAAAAAAAGGCCCCTATGTTGATGTGAAACTTCTTCGTAGGGTCGAGGGCATGAACGAATCAGGCAAGAAAGTTGTTATCAAGAGCTGGAACCGTAGCTCAAGCATAACGCCTGAAATGGTCGGACACACTATTGCAGTGCACAACGGCCGTATTCATGTCCCAGTTTACATCAGCGACAATATGATCGGACACAAGCTTGGCGAGTTTGCACCTACGCGTAAGTTTGGCGGTCACGCTGGTCAAGAGCGTACGACAAAGGTAGCTAAGGCTTAGGAGGATCTGCGATGGATGTTAAAGCAACGGCTCAGCAGGTCCGAATCTCTGCTACAAAAGTCCGTCAGGTACTCGCGCTCATCAGAGGCAAGAAAGCTTCGGATGCTCTCGTAGTGCTTAAGTACACACCTAACAAAGGCGCGCGCTATACCGAAAAAGTCCTTAAGAGTGCTGTCGCGAACGCGGAACACAATTTCGGACTCGATATGGACAAGCTTGTTGTTAAGGAAGTAATGGCGGATCAGGGAAGCTACATGAAGCGCTTCCGTCCTGTTTCAATGGGACGCGCGCATGCTTTTAGACACCATACGTGCCACATAACAGTGGTCGTAGGTGAGAAGTAAGGAGGGGTGAAACTGTGGGTCAGAAAGTTCACCCGGTAGGTTATAGACTCGGCGTCATCTACGACTGGGAATCCCGCTGGTATGCAGACGGCAAGAAATATGCCAAATTTCTGCACGACGACCTCAAACTGAGGGCGTGGATAACCAAGCGTTGGGCTAGCGCCGGAGTAAGTCGTGTAGAGATCGAGCGTATTGGAAACGTAATGCGTTTCACAGTTTGGGCCGCCCGGCCTGGTGTCGTAATTGGCAAACAGGGCGCTGAGATCCAGGCTGTTCGTGAAGAGCTCCAGACGATGACTGGCAACCGGGTAATGATTAATATTCAGGAAATGAAAAATCCTGATGTGGAAGCACAAGTTGTGGCCGAAGGCGTAGCCTCTTCACTCGAGCGCAGGATCAGTTTCCGCCGCGCAATGAAGCAGTCTATATTCCGCGCGATGAAGTCAGGCGCAAAAGGGATCAAGATCCAGTGCGCAGGCAGACTCGGCGGAGCTGAAATAGCCCGTACGGAGTGGTATCTTGAGGGTCAGCTTCCCCTTTCCACCTTGAGAGCAGACATCAACTATGGATTTGCTGAAGCGCATACCATATATGGTGTCATCGGAATCAAGGTTTGGATATATAAGGGAGAGATCATGGAGCGCACACCCATTTCTATCGCTGATGCCGCCCCTGTGACCAAGGAGAGGAGGTAGCGTTATATGCTTGCACCTAGCAGAGTAAAATATCGTAAACCTCACCTCACACCGCTTCGCGGCTACTCAAAAGGCGCCACGAAAGTCGATTATGGCGAGTACGGCCTGCAGGCCTGCACAAACGGATGGATCACGGCACGTCAGATCGAAGCCGTTCGTGTAGCGATCAGCCGTAAAATGAAAAAAGGCGGCAAGATTTGGATCCGCATCTTCCCCGATCGTCCTGTGACGGAGAAGCCGCTTGAAACTCGTATGGGTAAAGGAAAAGGAAACGTCGAATATTGGACCGCGGCCGTTAAGCGCGGCAGGGTAATGTTCGAGATCGCCGGCGTAACTCGCGATGTCGCAGAAGATGCTTTTCGCACGGCATCCTTTAAGCTGCCCATCAAGGTAAAATTGTTAGCCCGAGAGGGAGCAGGTGAATAGTATGGATCCCAAGGAACTTCGAGATCTCAGCATCTCTGAGCTAAAAGATAAGCACAAACAGTTTAAGGAAGAGCTTTTCAACCTCCGTTTCCAGAATGCTATCGGACAGTTGAACAACTCCGGACGTATTAAAGAAGTAAAAAAGACTATTGCACGTGTGCTCACGGTCATCACTGAAAAAGAGATGGGCATTGAACATACTGGGGCAGGGAGGTAGCCGGTGATGGAAGAACAGAAAACACATCGCAAGGTACGTACCGGCATAGTGGTAAGCGACAAGATGGAGAAGACCATCGTTATCCGAGTTGACCGCATGGCAAAACACTCGCTCTACGGCAAACCGGTTCTTCGTTCAAAGAAATTCATGGCTCATGATGAAAAGAACGACTGCCGTATCGGAGATAAGGTCCTTATAGGCGAGACACGTCCTCTCAGCGCGCGTAAATGCTGGGAAGTTCTGGAGATCATTGAGAGAGCTCCTGTTCTTGGCGTGCAGTTTGAAGAGGAGGATGCATAAGTATGATTCAGCTGCGTACAGTTCTTAACGTAGCCGACAATTCCGGTGCAAAGAAAATCCTCTGCATCCAGGTTAAGGGCGGTAGCTTCCGCAAAGTTGGCACAGTCGGCGATGTCATAGTCGCCGCAGTACGTGAAGCCGCGCCTAACGGCAACATCAAAAAGGGTGATGTCGTGAAGGCAGTCATCGTCAGAACAAAGAAGGAGATCCGCCGCAAAGACGGTTCTTACGTTCGTTTTGACGATAACGCGGCAGTTGTTATCGACGCTAACGGGGATCCTAAGGGAACTCGTATTTTTGGTCCTGTGGCTAGGGAGCTCAGAGAGAAAAAGTACATGCGTATAGTTTCTCTTGCTCCTGAAGTTGTGTAGGGGGTAACTGGTCATGTCCAAGATGAGAATTAAAAAGGGCGACCGGGTACGCGTAATATCCGGTAAAGACGCCGGTAAAGAGGGAAAGGTCCTGCATAAGGACGCTCAGAAGAATACGCTCGTAGTTGAAAATCTCAATATGATCACGAAGAGCGTTCGTCCGAGCCAGAAAGACCCTCACGGCGGGCTGGTCAAAAAAGAAGCTGCTATGTCGGCATCCAAGGTCATGCTTGTATGTCCTTCATGCGGCAAAGCCACGCGTGTAGGCCGCGCCTTTCTTGACAATGGCAAGAAGGTCCGCGTCTGCAAGAAGTGCGGCGAGATAATTGAAAAGGTTTAAGGAGGAACTCATATGACTCCGCGTCTTTTGACAAAGTACACAGATGAGGTTGCTCCCCGTCTGAAAGAACAGTTTGCGTACAAAAATGTCATGGAGATTCCCCGCCTGGTGAAAGTTGTAATCAACATAGGCGTCAACGAGGCCAAACTTGATACGAAATACATGGATGCCTCGATTAACGAACTTACGATTATTGCTGGACAGAAACCCATGCTTAAACGCGCAAAGAAATCTATCGCAGGATTTAAGGTTCGCGAAGGTATGCCGGTAGCTTGCTGCGTAACGCTTAGAGGTGCAAGGATGTGGGAATTTGTAGATCGTCTCATCAGCATTGCGCTTCCGCGTATCAAAGACTTTCAGGGTATCTCCAAGAGGGGTTTTGACGGCCGTGGCAATTACAACCTTGGCCTCAAAGAGCAGCTCCTTTTCCCTGAGATCGACTATGATAAGGTCATCCGTCAGCGTGGCATGAACATCACGTTCGTAACCACAGCGAAAGCGGATGAGGAAGCCCAGGCCATGTTGGCCGATCTGGGCATGCCATTTGCCCGCTAGGAAGGAGTACGATCATGGCTCGAAAAAGTTTGATCAACAAGGCAAGCATTGAACCTAAATTCAAGGTTAGAAAGTATAACCGTTGCCCAATTTGCGGTCGCCCTCACGGGTATATGCGCAAATTTGATATGTGCCGCTGCTGTTTCCGCAAACTTGCGCGCGAGGGTAAGATCCCTGGCGTCGTCAAGTCTAGCTGGTAGCACGTGGGCATGGAAGGGAGGATCCTTTAATGCATATTACCGATCCTGTCGCGGATATGCTCACACGCATCAGAAATGCGAACGTGGTCTATCATGAAATGGTAGATATGCCTCTTTCAAAGCTGCGCCTCGAAATGGCGCGCATCCTTAAAGAGGAAGGTTATATCCGCAACTATAAGACAATAACAGACGCAAAACAGCCCATGCCCATTCTCAGGCTGACCATGAACTACGGTCCGCAGAAGGAAAGGGTCATTCAGGGGCTTCGCAGAATAAGCAAACCGGGCCGCCGTATTTATGTCGGCAAAGATGAACTGCCGAAGGTA
>JAUNSQ010000212.1 GCA_030539135.1 Synergistaceae bacterium
GCGGCGTTTTGCGGCGCTTTACCCTGTTGTTCGGAATGTCCAGCGTTTACCCATATATACCAGCAAATCAAGAAGCCGGGGATGATCATTAACGGGAAAAGCGGTTTGCCAATGAGCGATATCATGAAGACGACATAGAGAGGCCCTACAGCGCTGCCAAAATTGCCGCTGGCGGAGAAGAGCGACAGATAAAACGCGAGGCTTCCGCTTGTGGCGGCTGCTCCAGTGCGTCCTGTCCCCTGCGGGTGGAATGTCGCCGTTCCCGCGCTCATCAGCAAGACGAGCAGGAAGGCAAGAGCGTAAGATGGCGCGAGCGGCAGGAGGCAGGCTCCGCAGATACTCAGCATCGGCCCCCATATCGCGAACCACGGACGTTTCTGTCTGTCCGCGAAGTAGCCTGTTACCGGCTGTAAGAAGATATTATTAAGTCCAAAGAGGGCGTTGAGGAGTCCCGCCTGGCTGAGAGATATCCCGATAGAGCTTACGAGCATTGGGATTATCGTAGGCAGTGCTGTGGAATGAAGGTCGTTCAAGAAATGAAGGAACGTAAACCTCGCTACTTCCCGTTTGTTGGCTTGATTCTGCGTTAGTTCCTCTCCCATGCGGCGGCTCTCCCTATCAAAACGAATATTGTACAAGAATGATTTTGGCTATTATACTCTGTACATGCTCTATACAGGAGTGATTTTTATGAAAGAAATGCGCCCGACTACGGGAAAAGTTATGCAGGCATTGTTCAATATACTTGGCCCGCTTGGCGGAAAGAGGTTCCTCGACCTCTTTTCCGGAAGCGGCCAGATTTCGCGCGAGGCTGCGAAACGCGGAGCGTCTTTCGTCTGCTCTGTGCATGGATGCGCGGAGAGCCGTGAGCAGATTTGCCAAGAACGGCGAGAACTTCGACGTGATATTCGCCGACCCGCCATACGAACTTGGCTGGGGCAAAGAATTCCCAGAATTGTTCGAGGCGAACGGGGACGTGCTTGCCGACGGCGGCGTTATAATCTTTGAGCACTCATGCAGGGAAAAGGTCGGCGTCGTGGACCCAGAGAGGTGGGAGTCGGAGGACCGCGCGTACGGCGGAACAGTTTTGACATTTTACAGGAGGAAAACTGACTGATGATAAGGGCTATCTATCCGGGGTCGTTCGACCCAATCACCAACGGACACATATATATTACGGAACGGGCCGCGTCGCTTTTCGACGAGCTTATCGTCGCCGTTCTGGTAAATCCTGAGAAGCGTTCGACTTTCAGCGAAGAAGAGCGACAGATAATGGCGCGTGAGGCGTTGGTGCATCTTCCTAACGTAAAGGTGAAGTTCTTCAACGGTCTCCTTGTCGATTTCATGAGACGAGAGCAGAGCAGGATAATAATCAGGGGCCTTCGCGCTCTCTCCGATTTCGAATATGAATTTCAGCTAGCGCAGATGAATAGGCAGCTCGCCCCGGAGATAGAGACGTTCTTTATTGTCACCGACGCGAGATATTCCTATCTTTCAAGCAGAGGGGTAAAAGACGCGTTCCAATTCGGCGGCGCGGTCCGCGACATGGTGCCGCCCGGCGTCTTCAGAAGGATGCGGGAGCGTATACAACAGCAGGAACAGGATAACTGATAAACGTTTCTGAGCCGAGGGAAGCCTCGGCTTTTTATTTTCCGACGCAGAAGGAAGAGAATACGGTATCCAACAGTTCCTCGGTGGCGTCTATGCCGAGCAGCGCCGCGAGCTGCGCGCGAGCTTCCGAGAGGCAGGCGAGGACGATATCGTCTCCGAGATCTTTCTCCGCGGCGTTTC
>JAUNSQ010000213.1 GCA_030539135.1 Synergistaceae bacterium
AACCTCAGCGTTGACTTCACTGGCGGGCTTGTCCTTCAGATTAAATTTGCAGAGCCTGTGGAAGTTTCCGCAGTCCGCAATAGCCTTAGCGCCATAGGCCAGGGACAGGCCACTATACAGGCGTTTGACAAGGACGACGTCATGATCCGCGTTCAGGCTCAGGATGAGGCTGTGCGCAAGCAGGTTATTGACACGCTGAAACAGGATTTTGGCGGGCTCACCATCCAGAAGATAGACAAGGTTGGCCCTGTCGTGGGTCAGGAGCTTCGCTCGCAGGCGGCGCTCTCCCTGTTGCTCGCCCTTGGCGGCATTCTGCTTTACATGGCTTTCCGCTTCAAGTTCCGCTTTGGCGTCGCGGCTGTAATAGCGCTTATACATGACTCAATAATCATGCTTGGCGTCTACAGCCTTACAGGTAAGGAAGTATCCGTGGCGTTTATCGCCGCCATACTCACGATAGTCGGCTATTCCCTGAACGACTCCATCGTCGTCCTCGACCGCATACGCGAGAACTGGAGCCTTGTCAGGAACCGCGGCGTCCTTGATCTGGTCGACAACTCGCTCAATCAGACGCTGGCGAGAACAATCAATACCTCGCTCACCACGCTTCTGCCAGTCCTTGCAATGTTCATTTTCGGCGGGGAAGTTATAAGCAACTTCGCGTTCGCGTTCCTCATTGGCATTATAGTTGGAACGTATAGTTCTATCTATATTGCAAGTTCAATTATAACTGAATGGTATTTGCGTTCGCCAAAGTTTTAAATTAATAAATCGCTATAAGTATTTAATGAGGGGCTGTGCGCCCCTCATTTTTTGTACTTTTCCGGTTTATGTAGTATCATAGAGAGGTGAATATACAACATATCCATTTGCTGGGAGGGTTTCTTTTGAAGAGCTATTTTCTTGCAATCACGATAACGATGTTTCTGTCGGCGCTTTTTGCTTTCCAGAACATAGGCGATGTAACGGTGCGTTTCCTCACGTTTGAGTTCGTCTTTCCGCAGGGCGTCTGGGAGGTTCTCATCTTCTGTGCTGGCGCCGCAATCATGTGGATATTCTCGATCTTCTCAATGCTTGAGATGAGGAGCAAGTACAAGTTGCAGCTTAAGCAGAAGGATGACAAGATAGCCGCTGTCGAGAGTGAAAAAAAAGCGATACTCGATTCTGTCGCCGCTGCGAGAAGCGTGCCTGCGGCGTCTGATAGCGCGCAGACTCCACAGCCAGATGGAGCTCAGGGTACGGAAGAAACGGCTGAGTAACTTTGGTTGTCAGGTGCACCAATAGCAGTTTGAACATATACAGGCCGGGGCAGACCGCTCACGCGCTGGCCTCGCGTATGGGATGCTCCCTATTTCAGGCCGCGTTGCTTGAAATGAGAGGCGTCTCCCCTGGCGAAAAAAAATCGGTGATAAAAAACTGGCTTTCCCCGGACATGGAATCGCTGCTGGATTCAGTCTTCCTTGGCGAGTCAAATTCCAAGGCCGCCGATTTGTTGCGCGGCCTTGACGAAAACTCCGATGTCATCGTCTACGGCGACTATGACGTAGACGGCATTTCTTCTACGACTATAGCTATGGAGCTGGCCTTGCTTAAACACGCGAGGGTCCGTTATTTTATTCCTCACCGTTTTAATCAAGGCTATGGCCTTCACTGCGACGTAGCATACAATATCGCGAGAAGAAAATGTGACCTTGTAATAGTCGTTGATTGCGGCACTCAGGATGTTGAGGCTGTAAAGATAATCAAGGACCGCGGCATTCCGGTCATAATATTCGACCACCATC
>JAUNSQ010000214.1 GCA_030539135.1 Synergistaceae bacterium
GATCTCGCGGCCGATATATGCAATTCTACTCAAATATATTATATAATGAACCGATAGGTATAAAATTACACGCGGTTTCGTATGCAACCACTTTGGAGGAACTATTTTGCGAAAAAATATCACTCGGACGATATTTCCATTTTTATTTTCCATCTTCTTTATTCTCTTTCCACAGACAGCTTTGGCAAAATCCAGCATTGATTATGACGTCGTGGTCATAGGCGCGGGAAGCGGCGGGACCGCAGCCGCGATACAGGCCGCCCGTATGGGCGCGACTGTGGCTCTGGTCGAGAAATCGGACTGGGTCGGGGGACAGATGACCGGCGCGGCAGTAAGCACGATGGACGATAAAACTCTGACGCGAACCGGCACTTATAAGGAATTTATCGAAAATGTGCGCGAGTATTACAAGGCGCGCAACACCAACGTCAACATATGCTACTGGGGCGACGATACGATAGCTTTCGAGCCGTGGGTCGGCCGCCTGCTTCTGCTGGATATGCTGGAGAAGACCGGAAAGGTGAACGTCTATCTGAAGATGGCCCCGATATCGGCGAAGGTCTCGGGGCACAAGGTGGTCTCCGCGACTTTCGAGGACGAGAACAAAAAGACTCTGACCCTCCATGGAAAAGTATTCATCGACGCGACCGAGTGCGGGGACTTCATCCCGATGACCGGAGCGCGTTATCGCGCGGGAAACGGCGTCTCGCCGAAGATAGGCAAAGATGGGATCATTCAGGATATAACATACGTCGCCGTCGTTAAAAAATATAAGGACGGACTCCCCGAAAAGCTCAAGATCGCGCCGCAGCCTCCGAGATATTCCGATTACCTCATGGAATTTCGCGGCGTCATCCGCAAGGACGGCAGCTCGTGGCCCGGAGAATATCCTTTCAACGTGGTAGTGCATAACGCGTATAGGGCGATACCCGACCCCTCCGAGGGCAACGGCGTTGAAATAGGCGGCGGGAAGCCATCGACATGGCCGCTGATAACCAAGACAGGGGTAAACTGGGCCAACGATGTCCCGGGGCGTTTTGCGAAAATCCCGGGGCTTTCCGTAGAATACCTTGAAGATTTGAAATTCCGAGGCGAAACTAACAGAGAAGCCATGCTCAAAACCCTCTGCTTTATCTATTACATGCAGAACGAGCTGGGCTTAAAGGATTGGTCCGTAGACAACAGGCAGGATTTCGGCGGATGGTTCGAGAACAAGTGGGATGACTCAAAGGAACTCTCAGAGTTCGCGCATATATTGAAGCATTTCCCACCGTTCCCCTACGTCCGAGAGAGCCGCCGCATAGTCGGCGTAAAGACTATGACGGTCACAGATATCATGCGCGACCCAACGCTCAGGAGGGTCACGAAGAGCATACCCGACGCCGTGGCGCTCGGGGAATATCCCGTGGACATCCACGGCGTGAGCCACTCACAGTATCTCGAAAAGGACTTGGGCGAGACGGCCTCGATGATCCCGGCGTGGGGAGACGGTTTTGGCGGCCGGTTCCAGATACCGGTCGGCGCTCTCATCCCTGAGAAGGTGGACGGGCTTCTCGCCGCTGAGAAGAATATCTCCGTCTCGCGCGCTGTGAACGGCTCCACCCGTCTGCAGCCCGTCACGATGCTCACGGGGCAGGCGGCGGGAGCGATGGCCGCGCTCGCGGCGGAGAAGAAGATACAGCCGCGCGAACTTAGGCCGATAGACATACAGTTCGCGCTGTGGACGGCCAAGGATTCGATATCGCTTTTCAGCTTCGAGGACGTGCCGGTATATTCGACCT
>JAUNSQ010000083.1 GCA_030539135.1 Synergistaceae bacterium
TATTAGGTGGCTGGCCTTCCTCATTCTCAGATAAGGTTCGTCGTCGTGCGACACGCACAGCGCCGCGAGTGGCCCCGACGTGCCAAGGTCGAGTATGCTCTTTATGAACGCGCGTTTCTGAAGGTGCCCCTTCGCCGCGAGCTCCATCTCCTCGTCGATGATGTCGAACAGCGCGTCTTCGCTGCCGTTCGCCTTGTACGCGGCGCGCGGCAGGTTGAGCGTAATGTTCTGGAGCGCGCAGTAGCGCATCTTCCACGGATGCTTGGCCTCGTTAAGATCCTCCGGCGTCAGCTCAAAGGAGAGGCGGCAGCATTCGGAGAGTTTCGCGACTCCGCCGCGGTCGAACACGTAGTATGTGTTGCCCTTCTCGGAAGCGAGCTTGCAGGAGAGGTCGAGCATCTCCTCCCAGCCGTCCTCTTTGAAGAAGTAATCCGTGATATGGAGCAGCGGCTTCGGGAAGAAGAAAGGCTGACCTCTGCTGTCGCCGTTCATGTAGACGTCGAATAGGGCCTTGAGGAAGAGTTTCGACTCCTTGTCGTACTCCGCGTATGTCTTGCCCGTGAACTTGCCTCCCGGCCCTATCGCAGGGACGTCGCGGAAGTGGTTCGGTATCTCGTAGTAGAGGTTGATGTCGGTGAAGGCCACCTGACCGCCGCGTCCGCCGGCGAGCTGGTTGAACTCGAATATGAGCTGCTGCGCGAGCTGCTTGTACTGGTCGTAGGTCCAGCCGACAGTGTATGGCGCGAAGTACATATTTATAGCATCCCAGCCGATTGCGCCCGCAAAATGGTTCTGCAGAACTGACGTCATCTTGAGCATGTGGGCGAGCAGCACGTCTGCGTGCTTCGCAGGAGCGGAGACGCTGGTTATCGACGGGATATTGAGCCCGTAGCGAGCGACATACGCCACGCTCTGGCCGGAACAATACGGCCTGTTGACCATGCCGAGGTCGTGGAGGTGGATATCGCCCTTGAGGTGAGCCTCGGCCACGTCCTTCGAGAACACCTTCGTGAGCGCGTACTCCTTGAGCACCATCTCCGCGATGGAGAGGTTTATCGACTCTGGGTTGTGGCTCGTGTTGCTGTTCTCTTTATTTTTTGTGAGTATCATCTTCTCTAGGTCATGGACAGGGAGGCCGATGCGGCTGTGGTCGGCGAGCTTGGCGTCGAGTCCGCGCTGGAACAGCTTGACGTTGACCATTTCGCGTATGAGCGTCGTCGTGACATGGCTGCGCTCATACTTGAGCAGCTCTTCTTCGACCTCGAGGGCTATGCCCTCCGCAGTCGTCGGGTCAAGCCCCGCCTCTATGATGAGCGCGTCGCGTATCCTGCTCGCGTCCCAAGGGGAACTCTCCTCTTGGGCGAGAGCGTCGACCATCAAGGCAAGGTCGGTGGATTCTCCGGCGTTCTCAAATAGGTGAGCCTGCTTTCCAAAGAAGGATTCAGTCTCTTTCATGGTCTGGTCTTGCATTGCGGTGTGCCTCCTTGTCGTCTAGTAGCTTTGTGATTTCTTGAGTGAAACTTGAAAGGTCCGTAAATTCCCTGTAAACCGAAGCAAATCGCACGTATGCGACTTTGTTTATCTTCTTTAGTTCGTCTGAGGCGTAGTCTCCGATGGAGGACGCCATAACTTCGCCCTGACCTGTGGCGCGTAGGCGGTCTTCGATGTGGGCGACGGCCTCTTCGATCCGTTCGAGCGATACTGGCAGCTTTTCGCAGGCCCTCTGTATGCCCTTCGTCAACTTCGCGCGGTCGAACGCCTCGCGGCTGCCGTCCTTCTTAGCGACCCAGAGGAATGTCTTTTCCTCAAGCCTTTCGTATGTCGTGAAACGGCTCTGACATTCGGGGCATTCGCGCCTGCGGCGGTTCACCCTTCCCTCGTCGGAGCTTCTAGTCTCTATTACCCTTGTCTCTGCGGCGCCGCAAACGGGACAACGCATTGGCACACCTCCAACACTATATCTAAGATATACCGGTGATTATAACACTATATGTAGTGACACGCTACATATAAAAATTACTTTTGACAAAAAGAAAAACGGAGCTTTTTGGCTCCGTCTCATGTCATGATCAAGATTTGCGGTGGCCGCTATTTGGCGCGGCTATTCAACGTATCTTCCAGCGCGTCCATCCCTTTTTCGACAAGCTCCATCCTCGCCTGATTTCCCATGTGTCCAATGCGGAACACCTTTCCAGCTAAGAGGCCATAACTGCCGCCGACCCCAACTCCACGCTTGCGAAGCGCGCCGTCGAGCTCCGGCCATGTCCATCCGCGCGGGACTTTCAGCGCAGTGACCGTCGGCGAGGCGAGCTCTTTGCTCTTCGCGTAAAGCTCAAGGCCCATCGTTTTCGCGCGACTTCGGCAGTATGCCGCGACCTCCCTATGACGCGCAAAGGAATTCTCAAGCCCCTCGGCGAGCAGGTCTTTCAGCGCGAGGTTCAGCGCCGCGTTGCCATGCCAGTTATGGGTGCATGGCATATACCTGTCGGCCACCGCGCTGCGCCACGGGAGTATCGCGTCATAGCCCTGATACCCCGCGCGCTCGGCGGCCGCCCACGCCCTGTCGCTGACTGTGAGCATAGAGAGGTCGGGCAGCAGGGAGAGGCACTTCTGGCTTCCAAGGAGCCCCAAGTCTATCCCCCATTCATCGACCCTCACGTCGGCCCCGCCGCCGCTGGCGACAAAGTCCACGCAGAAAAGCGCTCCGCTCTCGCGGACCATCGGCGCTATGTCCTCGATTGGATTGAGCAAGCCGCTCGGCGTCTCACAGTGCACCGCTGTAACGAGGAAAGGCTTGTATGACGCGAGCTTACGGCGCAGCGCGTCAGAGTCGATAAACTCTCCGTCGGGGGCCTCCGTGACCTCCGCCTCCGCGCCGACCGCGCGCGCCATATCGGCGAACCCGCGCCCAAAGATGCCGTTTGAGAGGACGAGGGCTCTGTCGCCTGGCTTTAGCACGCTTTTGACAGCGCCCCAGAGTACGAGCATCCCCTCGCCGGACTGTATCGTAACGTCGTTCTTCGTCTTCAGGACTTCCTGAAGCAGCTTCTGGTTTTCAACGAGAAGGCCGAAAAAATCATCCTCTAGGTCCGAGCTTCCGAAGTCTGTCAGGTAAGCCTCACGATATTTCTGCGGGACAGAGACCGGCCCCGGCACGAGCGGTATTTTGTATGTCTGCATGTCGCATCCCTCCGTTACCGGATACTAAAAGCGCCGGACGTCTGCCCGGCGCTTCGATAAGATAAAAATTTGTCAATCAACTAGGCTAGTGATGAAAGATATTTCTGAACGGCCGCCTTGACTCTGTTGCCATCGGCAAGGCCATTCGCGGCTGCCATAGCCTTCCCCATCATCTTGCCCATATCCTTCATGCCTGTCGCCCCGACCTGAACCGCCGCGTCAGCCACGATCTTCGCAAGGTCTTCGTCGCTCATCTGAGCTGGAAGATACACTTCGAGGAACTTAGTCTCCGCAAGCTCGGAGGCGGCGCGGTCGTCGGCTCCGCCGGCCTTGTACATCTCGGCGGCTTCCTTGCGCTGTTTGATAAGCCTGCGCACCAGAACAAGGACGTCCTCGTCGGTAAACTCGGCGTCTTTGCCCTTTTCTACCTGCGCAAGCTGGACAGCCGCCTTCAGCATACGAAGCACAGAGAGTTTCATTTCCTCTCTGCCCTTCATAGCCGCGACCATATCACTTTGAATTTGCTGCAAAAGACTGGACATAACTAATAATCAGCTCTCCTGCCCTTGTTGCGGGCCATCTCGGCCTTCTTGCGTTTCTTGATTTCACTGGGTTTTTCGTAATGTTCATGCTTCTTTGCTTCGCGAAGCACGCCCACCTTTCGAATTTCGCGCTTAAAGCGTTTAAGAGCGTCTTCGATCGACTCGTTTTCACGTCTCGTTACGGTGGTCATCTACATTCCCCCCCTTCTAGCCACTTACAAAAAGAAAAAGACCAATGTGCAAGCGGGGATAAACACCTGGTTATTGTATCGTACTATCTCACTTGGCACAAGTCGGAAAAGCAAAATTCGAAAATAATTTTCATATACGCTAACCTGACGCAGATGTATGATATATATTTTATCAATGAACGAGAAAGTATTATATAATCATTAGGGCAGATACGCTCGACGGGAGGGGGGGTACGCTATGTTTTGGATATGCGCCGTAGTGTTAATCTTTTTATTGATTGCTGTTTGTATGCCAAATAAAAATTCAATGCTTAAAGACGAACAGGGCCCAAAACTCGAACCCACAGACGTTAAGGAATCGGACTTTCTAAGCGCATCGTCGGACAAGCTCAAAAGCGCCGGCGTTACTTCAAGCAAAACTCTGAACGCCAAAGAGATGTCTTTTGTTACAGGAGGGGTATATCTCGATGAGCCCGACCATCTTTTCATCATAGTAAATAACCCGCTTAAGATATCAATGGGCAAAGAAAGGAAACCTTGCAAAATCCTCCACGATCTAACCTTCATATATCTCAACAACATCATCGGCTACGACGTTATTGAAGACAACAAGACTACCATGCACGGCGACACGATAAGCTCGAGCGTTTCGAACACGTCGATAGGTTCGCCGCTTCCAAGGCCGACTTGGGGAGGAGATCTTATATTCAACGAACCGACGTGGAACACTACCACGACCGCGAGCACAAACGTCAGCGTCAATCAGACATGCAGAGAACTCAAGATGGTCATCTATGTTGACGACATCGACTGGCCGCAGGTAACGCTAAACTTCCTGCCTTGCGCGGTCAGGAGAGACAGTGAAGCTTATAAGATAATCAAAGGTCAGCTTCAGGAATTTGTCGCCGTCATGAAATACCTCGAACACCATATCCGCCTTGGAGACTACGGCACGGATAAACGAAAGACCCGCATAATGTCCGTCAAATTCCGCGGCAACAAAATGCTGTGGATCGACAGCGCCAACAACGACCCCAACTTTAAAGAAAAACTTGAAAGCTACAGGGCAAGCGATAAGATAAATATTTGATAGACTGGTCCTAGTGAAATTTTACCGTGAGCCGCTGAGGTCTTTCGTCCTGAATACGTTGTACCCTTCGTAATGGTAGCTGGCGTCGATGCCCTTCATATAAACCTCACGGTCGTCGGTCTTATCGGTAAGCGCGCCTTTGAGTAACATCTTGATCTCAACGTCTTTGACTGGACTTCGCTCCATCGCGAGCAGATAGTCCTCTTTACCCACGTGACTCCAATCGACCACACGTTTGATCTCTTTCTTTAGAATAGCGTCAAGCCAAATCCTCGCGCTGCGCCCGTTCCCCTCACGGAATGGATGCGCCGCGTTCATTTCCACATACTTCTCAATGATTTCATCAAAAGTAGACTGCGGCATCTCGTCAATGTTTTTCAGGGCAGAGTCAAGGTACATGACAGGAGCAAAACGAAATCCACCCTTTGCAATATTCACAGCGCGCACCTGCCCCGCAAAGTCATATATCTCGTCAAAAAGATACTTGTGGATTTCGGATAAGCTGGCAAACGAACCAGACTCGTCGTTCCACAGCCCAGCATCATATAATTCGAGAGCCTTTACCTTGCTGATTTTCTCTTCCATGCGAGCAAGTTCGACAGAATCAGTTATTCCTAATTTATTCTCCAAAACCATACTATCACCCCAGATATCTCTTTAAAATTTTCATCTGGCGTTTACCCGTAATGTCTTTGGCATCGGCAGACAATATTAGTCGCCTAACATTATATAGAAACAATTCATTAACAAAAAACATCATCAATGCCTGTGTTCAATATTATTGCGAACTTGTTAGTGTCCCTGCCACTTATTTCCCATTACTTGTTACCATAGTATCTTGTTGTTCCATTGAAGATAAAAAGTCATTGGGATATCTATTATCTAGTTTGTCTTTAAACTCAGCAACAGAAATAAGGTAATCTGTGCCAAACAGCCCTTTATGTTCAATTTCAAGTTTCTTAGCAAGGTTTTCACATATATTTTCCCCAAGCTGTATCACTTCATATAACATTTCTGAGTCCTGTTTTAACTCGTAAGTTAATGCCTGGAGATACACTGGTTCATCCCCTCTAATTTCATGTAAAGGATACTGTTTTTCAAGATTATTTTTGATTAACTGGGGTGTGGATACTACATCTTCTAAGATAGAAAAGATCATAATATAGAACTTTGGAATATTTTGTGTTATTTCACCATCTATACATCCCAATGCTTTGTAGATTGCTTCGGTACACCGCAAAATAATCATCGAATGATATATTTAATAGATTCCCCTGTGGCGGAAAATATTTTTTATATTTCATCATTTCTAGCGGCACATCAAGTGTATCCATAAAGTCTCTCTTGTAAATTATATACAACAAAGAACTAATTTCTCCATAAAAAGCCGCCATAACAGCATTTTTTGATTTTTAATATTTTCTTTCACTATATATCTTTGCCCAAGATAAGTACACAAACCACCAATGGCCGCCCCGATACCCCCCCAAAAAGCAGGAGCAACACTAGCATCTGTGGCTAGTCTTATTATAAAAGAACACATTCATACCATCTCCATGTATATATCTAGTTATTTACTTTCTTTTACCCAATGCAAGACATATACCACAGATATTCGTCGCTATTTCTTAAACACAAACAAATATTCATGCGCAATAAGAAGAAAGTTATATTTGACGCTGTTGGTTTTCCAATAGCCAGTCGCTTTGCAGTTGTGTTGCTCTTTGATAATTATTTCTTTAAGCTTGAAGCCAGCTTCCCTAAATACTTCCA
>JAUNSQ010000084.1 GCA_030539135.1 Synergistaceae bacterium
GATAAAACAGGAAGTCTGCGCTCATTTCGACGAACTTGGAATAAGGTATGAGATGAGAGGCAACACGGAAAAACTGCTAAATGCGGACGAGATAGTTGTAGGTTCCGGTATACCGCCAAAAAACGAGATACTTGCCGAGGCATTGGAAAGAGGAATGAACGTCATTGGCGAACTAGATTTTGTCGCGCCCTACCTCGACGGAAAGATAATTGGCATAACGGGCAGCAATGGCAAGACGACAACGACCTCGATGACGGGTTATTTCTTTGAAAAGCTCGGTCGTAATGTGATAACCTGCGGCAACATAGGCGTACCTGTCGCAAAGGCCGCGGGGCGGAAATATGATTTTATCGTGATGGAACTAAGCAGTTTTCAGCTCTACTGGGTCAAAGAATTCATGTGTGACATAGCCGTGGTAACGAACCTCGCTCCAGACCACATAGACTGGCACGGCTCGTATGAAAATTATGTAGAGTCAAAGGCAAATCTGATACGTTTCATGAATCCCAACGGGACCGCCATATACCAAAAATGTGATGAAGAAAAACTTGGAGCAAAATGTAGAAATATTCTGCCTCTCTCATGGAGTTCTCCTGAAACGAATTTTGGCGGCTTGTATATGGATAAGTCCGGTTCGGCCGCGTGGGTGTCGGCTGGGAACGGCGCGGCCCCATCTAAACTTTTCGATTTTGACGACGTGCGTCTGCTTGGGACTCACAACCTTGAGAACACGGCGATGTCGACGGCTGTCCTCAAATGCTGCGGAGAGGACGTGTCGGCCGAAATGATCGCTTCTTATGTCCCGCCGAAGCACCGCTGCGCGTTTGCCGGCAAGGTCAACTCTATAACATTTGTCGATGACTCAAAGGGAACGAACGTTGCGGCGTCGGTAACTGCTATGAGCTCTCTGCCGAATAAGAAAGTCATGATACTTGGCGGGCAGGGCAAGGGTGAAGAATATGGACCGCTTACCGACGCGGTTAAAAAATATGCGAAGTATGCCGTTATTATCGGCACAGAGAAAGAGAAGATAGCCGCTTCGCTCAAAGAAGGCGGTTTTGAGGCGTATGAGCTATTGTCCACGATGGATGAGGCCGTGCGGACAGCCTATGCGAAAGCTGCTCCAGGAGATACCGTCCTGCTTTCACCTGCCTGCACAAGTTGGGATATGTACCCGAACTATGGAGCGAGGGGCGATGATTTTTGCCGGGTCGCGAGAGAAATCATCAAAGAGGAAGAAAAATAAAAAATGTCGTCTGAGGGAAGAGGCTATAACGGAAGTTTCAGGGTAAATCCATTCTTGTGGTTCATCCCGCTTGTATTGAGCGGGATCGGTATCCTGATGATCACTTCCACGACAAGCCCTTCTTCGTTCGCTTATACTGGCACGCCGTTCCAGATGGGTATAAAACAGTTTCAATGGCTTGCTATCGCCCTGTTTGGAATGGTCGCAGTCTATGCCGTGCCATTGAGGGTCTGGTATAGGTTCTCGGCGCCGCTGCTTATAACAGCATGGACGATCTCATGGTTTCCTCTGATTCCAGGAATTGGCGCCACGATTGGCGGAGCGAGACGCTGGATACAGCTGCCTGGACTTTCTATATCCATACAGCCCGGAGAGCTTTTGTGTCTTGCGCTCGCGCTCCATTTGGCGAAGATATTGTCGCGCGAGGATAGAGACCAGACGAAGGCGTTTATATCGGTGTGCGTGCTTATGGCGTTTTCATCCGTCCCGCTGCTCTGCCAGCCTGACCTTGGAACAACTATCCTTGTCTTTCTCATATCTATGGGAATGTATGTCGAAAGGGTAGGGTTCAAACTTCCGATCATAACTGGCGCGGTCATAATAGCCGCCGCTTCTCCAAGCCTGGTTTTCGGAACGTCGTATCGAATGCGCCGCATATCTGCCTTTATAAACCCATGGAACGATCCGCTTGATACCGGGTTTCAGGCTATACAGGGACTTATCGCGTTTGCAAACGGAGGGTTCTGGGGAACAGGCATGGGGCATGGCTTTCAGAAATTGAACTACCTTCCAGCCGCTTATACGGACTTCATCTACGCGGCGATAGGCGAGGAACTTGGGCTTGTCGGAACGGTCGGAGTGCTGATGCTCTTTGCGTTTTGGATCGCCCAGACGCGCCGCATTTATTACAATCTTGAGGATAAATTCCGGTCGTCGCTGACTTGGGGAGTAACGCTCACAGTCGTTCTGCCGCTTATTATAAATGTCGCGGGAGTAACAAAGCTTATGCCGCTGACGGGCATGCCTCTCCCGTTTGTAAGTTATGGCGGGACTTCGCTGCTGATGATGTGGTCGAGAGTCGGCATGCTTATGAGGCTTGAAAAAGAAAGTTATTTGGAGGGTTCAGAATGACAAACGACCCGAAAATCTTACTTGCGGCTGGGGGAACTGGCGGGCATATATGGCCGGCCATCTCATTTGGCTCATGGATAAACGATAATAAGCCCGGAGCGACGGTCTGCTATGTTTGCGGGTCGCGTGCGCTGGAGCTGGAGATATATCACGCCGCCGGCATAGAGCCAAACATCCTTCCGATGGAAGGTTCTCCTTTCAGCGGAAGCGGCGTAGTAAAAAAATTGTCGAGAACTTTTGCGCTTTTTAAGTGTTGCGCGAAAGCATACAGACTAATAAAGGAGTCATCGCCGACTTGTTGCGTATTATTTGGCGGATATCTTTCATTCCCGATGATATTCGCGTGCAGGGCGCTGCGTGTCCCATTCGTTATGCATGAACAGAACGCCTACGCGGGAAAGGTGACGCGCTTCGCGTCGAAAATTGGAATCGATATCTACAGCGGTTGGAAAGAATGCCTCCCGTTAGCTCCTGGAAAATTTACCCATATAGGAGTCCCAGTAAGGCTGTTTAAAAAACATGGTCCAGCCGAGGCATGGGAAGCGCTTGGGATAAATGACGAATATCGAGTTGGGCCAAAGGTTGTTGCATTTACCGGCTCGCTTGGCAGTCAGTCGATCAAGGATGTCATCTGCGCCGCGGCGCCCAAGGGCAAATATTCTGACTGGACGTTCATACTGCCAGCAGTCTCTGAGAAAATAGAAAAAGTGGGGAACAATGTATATCTGCTGCCAAGGGTCTGGGACGCTTCACTCCTTTTCTCAGCTGCGGATATGGCTGTCGTTAGAGCCGGTGGCTCGACGCTTACCGAGATAGGCACGTTGGGTATCCCCGCCCTCGTTGTTCCATGGAGGAACGCCGCTGACAATCATCAGTACCATAACGCAGTCGCTTTCGCGTCCGAAAATAAAGCCGTGATATGGGACGATGGCGGCGATAACGGAGAATTTGAGGAAAAATTGTCAAATCTTGCAAAGGTTTTGGGAGAATATAGAGAAAAAAATCAATCAAAACTGTATAATAATGCCGGAAAAATTTGTGAAAATTTATGGCTTGCGTTATCCCCGAATTTTGAAAGGAGCACTTCTCGTGGAACAGAATAGGGACATGGGTCTGAAAAAGAAAAATATACATTTAATGGGGATCGGCGGCGCTGGCATGAGCGGCCTTGCTATACTGCTCAAGCAGATTGGGGCGAATGTTTCAGGCTGCGACTTGTTTGAGACTTCGTACATGAGAGGACTGAGAGACCTCAATATAAAGATAGAAATGGCGCATGACGCAAAACATGTTGATGATTTTGCCCCTAACATCCTTGTCTATTCAAGCGCGATACCTGTAGACCACCCTGAGATATTAAAGGCATGGCAGCAGGGAGTGACGGTGTCACGCCGTGCGGAAGTGCTGAGTATGATATTTAACGAGAGACGCGGCATTGGCGTAGCCGGCACGCATGGCAAAACTACCACTTCGTCTATGATATCGCTTATCACGGAGATGGCCGGGTTCGACCCCACGATCGCCATAGGGGGCGAGATAGCCGATATCGGCACAAACGCTAAGCTTGGCAAAAGCGACTTTATGGTTGCGGAGCTTGATGAAAGCGACCGTTCTTTCGTATATTTCCATCCAGAGATATCTGTTATTACAAATATCGACTGGGACCACCGCGACCATTACATTACATTTAAATCCGTAACAGACGCGTTCGCTGAGTTCCTCTCTAATAGAAAAGAAAATGGGAAGGTCATACTCTGTATGGAGGATAAAGGTATCGGCGAGCTTCGTTCTGATTATGACCTTAAAGACGGAGTCATCACATATGGCTGGGGGACCGGCTGGGATTGGGGCGCGACCGAGGTCGAACACAGTGTCGGCGGCGGCGTATCATATACTTTGAATTATCATGGTGAACCGATGGGAAGGGTCAAGCTGTCGGTATCGGGCGAGCATAACGTCTTGAATTCGCTTGCCGCTTGCGCCGCTGCTCACGAGATCGGGGTAAAGCTTGATGACGCTAAAAAGGCGCTCGCCGTTTTTTCAGGCGCGAAACGACGCCTGCAGAGGACGGGCAAAGTCGGCGACATCCTCGTATATGACGATTATGGACATCATCCGAGCGAGATATTCGCCACGCTAAGCACTGTGCGTAAAATATTCCCGTTAAGGAGAGTCGTAGCTATATTCCAACCGCACAGGTTCAGCCGTACTGCGGCGCTGTATAAGGAATTTGCAGAGGCGTTATCACTAGCCGATAAGGTTTTTATCCTGCCGGTCTACGGTTCGGACGAGCAGCCAATAGAAGGCGTTACCTCCCAACTTATATTTGACGCGGTCACCGAGGCTAATAAATCTCATTATGAAATGTCAGGGAACTTTGACGATCTCGTAAGATCCGTCTGCGCGGAAGCCCGTAACGGAGATATCGTCCTTACGGTCGGCGCCGGCAGCGTAGGTTCGCTTGGGCGGAGGATATGCGACACTCTTCAGGATTTGGGCGCGAAAATAGGCTGTGAGAAAGGTGCAAACTAACCATCCTCTCACTTCGCTCAATACATGGGGCGTCGGGGGCAAATGCTCGTATTTTTGCGCGCCGAAAACTGTTTCTGAGCTGCGTAACGAGATAAAGACACAGCTCGCGTTGGGGAGCCTTTACATACTTGGCGGCGGGTCTAATGTGCTCATAGCCGACGGGCAGATAGATGCGTCGGTGATACATACGCCGGGCCTCAATGGAATAAGCCTAAGGCGCGATACTCTTTGCGGCGATACCATAGAGCTTACCGCCGAGTGTGGAGTCGCGGTTAAAGACATACTCGCGTTAGCGTTGAAGAACGACCTTGGCGGAGTGGAATTTTTGACTGGGATTCCGGGCACGCTTGGAGGAGCTCTCTGGGGCAACGCGGGGGCGGCCGGGGAAAGCTTCGCGCAGTGCGTTAAGATTATAGAGACGATAGAAAAGAATGGCGAAACGAGGGTATGGGAAAGCAGTGAATTATGTTGGAAATACCGAACATGTCCGTGGACTTCCGATACGCTTGTCATAACAAAATGTATATTATCCCTGCGGGAGACCCCGCGGAAAAATATATTAAATGCGATAAAGAAATTTTCTTCGCTGAAAAAAGGCCAGCCGCTTGGCAGAAAAACGGCGGGCTGCGTGTTTAAAAATCCCGCGGACAATACGGCTGGAGCTTTGCTGGACAGAGCCGGCTGCAAGGGGCTGCGAATCGGCGGCGCGGAAGTCTCGCGCTGTCACGCGAACTTTATCGAGAATGTTGAAAACGCCGCGGCTTCGGATATTTTTTTCCTCGGCGAGCTGTGCCGAAAGAGAGTGTTTGAGCAGTTTGGGATAGATTTGGAATATGAGATCAGGATGTTAGGCAGCTTTGAGAAGAAAGAATAAAAAACGCTTTAAACTATTTTTAGTCTTGATGGTGTTCTGTGTCGGCGCTCTTATGGCGGCTGAGTCAAGGTACGCGATATTGAGGATATACGACATAAATTCTCCGCAGCAGCAGATACTTAGCAAAGATATCTTATGGGGGACGGCTTCTCCGTTTGAAGAAAGATGCTGGCCCGCGTACTGGATATCAAAAGGCAGACACAGACGTTTGCTTGAGGAATATTATCCGATAAAGGCCGATATAGCCCTGCGTGGCTGGGGGAAGTTCAGAGTCAGCTGCTCGCCGCTGTCTCCGTCGTTTAAAATGTACTGGGGCGGAAAATATTGGTATGTGGACGATGAAGGACGCGCGTGGCTGGCGTCTTTAAGCGAGAATAGATATATTCATCAGGAAAAGGCGGACAGCCTTCCCGTGTTGTCGTGGAGCAGCGATAGACAGTCGCCGTTGGATATAAATAACAAAAAAGGGAATATCCTGATTTCCAATCTCCAAGTGAAGCGTATAATGTCTTGGTATGAAAACATAGAGCTTCTTGGATGGCTTGGAAACGTGCAGTATGTACATGCCGGCATGAAAGAGGGGCGCCCGGTAGTAACGCTGGAATTTCGCGGCGCTAACGGGGGGCACGGAGTTTCAGTCATATTTGATGACGACCCTGAAAAATGGTACGAGACGGGGCTGGCGGTAAAAAAGATTTATCCTGACATGTCCGTCGTCGATCCGAATTTGTTCGTCGACACTACATACGAAGGTAAAATATTGGTAAAGAAGAAAATAAAATAATATATCCAATTTATTATTGGGAGAGGTGCGATGAAATGTTCAAAAAACCCTCGGGATACATGGTTGAAAACGAACCGGAACTGATAGTTGGGCTTGACTTAGGGACGAGCAAGATCACGGTCGTAGTCGCTGAAAGAGAGCTCGACGGCGACGGCGCTCAGATCATTGGAGTGGGACAGGCTCCCTCCAACG
>JAUNSQ010000002.1 GCA_030539135.1 Synergistaceae bacterium
GTTTTATTTTATTGAGAAGGTTGTAGACAGTGTCAGTGTCGCAGATATCGCCCTTAATAAATGAAAATTTATCAGATGGCAGACCGTCTAGAGAAGCTAGATTGCCGGCGTAAGTCAGCTTATCCAGCACGACGATTTTGTGCCCAATGGAAACAAGATAATGGACGAGATTGCTTCCGATGAATCCTGCCGCGCCTGTGAGAAGATATGTCTTGCAACTTGTGTTCATGTCAACATCTCCAAATCTGATGTTATTAATGTTTTAGATTATAACATGCGACAACGTTAATGTATCTTATACACTGCCATTCCTATCCATTCTTTGATCCCGAGGCATGTTGCCATAAGCGAGCCAGCGTCGGGCAGGAGGTTCGGTATGCCTTTTTGCCTTGTGTTTGTCAATGTGCCGGAAGAATATGGATATAGCTTTACTTCTGGAATGTATCTTTGGGCGCAGTAGACGGAGCGCGGCATGTGGAACGCGTTAGTGACGAGGACGACGGAGGAAAAACTGTTGAGCGATGGTGGAGCAGTTGTTGAGCGGACGTTGAGCGATTGTTTAGTGGCGGAGGAGCGGTCGTTGAGCAGTTGTTTGGTGTAGAGCAGGTTCTCTTTTGTTGTACGGGATTTTTTGTCAAGATATGTTTTGCCGGTCCAGCCGATTTTTCTTGCGCAGTCTTCCATGACCTCGGCTTCAGATTTATCGTCGAGCCCGTAGACGTTGCCGCCGGAAAGTATGAGAGGGCAGTTGAGTTCTCTCGCTATCTTCACGCCGCATACGACTCTTTCAAGCGCGAAGACGCCAGGCTGTGGTCTGCCGTCGACATCGTAAGTCGACCCGCCGGATAGGACTAATACAGCGCATGGAGTTCTTTTTGGCGGAAGCTGCCTGGAATACATATTTTCGAGCGGGCCTGTGATGCAGTGCGCGCCAAACGGTGCGCTCATGAACCATAGCGCGGCGGAGAATACGATCAAAAGCAACGCGAGTATTTTCTTGCGCGGCTTCCGCCATGCAAGATATGCGAAGAGGATTAAGACGATGCACAAAAGCCCAGGAGGAACTACAAGGCTTCCCGCGAGTTTATAAAGGTAGAACATGGTCGATTATCGTCACTCCCTTGCGCGTGTAGTCAATGTGATTAGCAGAACAACAGGGATTGGAAATGAATTCGTTTGATAGATGCCGCTCGGAAGAGTATCATAAATCCGTATAGAAAAAGTTTTGCGATTTATAAAAGGACGGCGGGATTTATGGATGAAGTTCGCAGACGCAGCTGGGCTGAGATAGACCTTGGCGCGGCGGAATATAATTTTAAACAGATCAAGGCGGTGTTGAAGCCCGGCGTGAGGTTTTGCTGCGTCGTCAAGGCGGACGCGTATGGCCACGGGGCAGTCGAGCTGGCGAAGCTTTACGAGTCGCTCGGCGCAGACTGGTTCGCGGTCTCCAACATCGAAGAGGCGCTGCAGCTGCGGTTGTCGGATGTCAGTCTCCCAATACTCGTCCTTGGCTACACTCCTGTTGGCTGCGCTGAGTTGCTTGCCAAGTACAATATCTCCCAGTGTATGTACTCATACGATTACGCGAAGGCGCTTTCTAGCGCGGCAGTCGCGGCGAAGGTCTCTGTCAGCGTCCATGTCAAATTCGACACGGGCATGGGGCGTATAGGTTTTCGCAGCAAGGGCGACGAGCACGATGAGCTCGACCTTGCGCTTGCGGCCTGCGGATTGCCTGGAATAATGGTCGAGGGAGCATTCACGCATTTTGCGGTGGCCGATGAGAGCGATAACGGAGAGGCTTTCACGCGTTGCCAGTATCAGAACTTTGTCGCGGGGACGAAATATCTTGAGGATAACGGCGTGCGGATAAGGATAAAGCATTGCGCGAACAGCGCGGCTATCTTTGATTACCCCGAATACCAGCTCGATATGGTCCGCGCGGGCGTCATCCTGTACGGAGTGAAGCCGTCGGATGCGGTAAAAAATCTCCCAGCGCTCAAACCCGTTATGACGCTCCGTTCTGTCATTTCTCACATAAAAACTGTCTATCCGGGCGAATCGATAAGCTACGGGTGCGTATTCAAAGCAGAGAGACCGATGAGGGTCGCTACGATACCAATAGGATATGCGGACGGATTTTGGCGGGCGAACTACAAGCCTCCGTACTCTTTGTTGGTCAACGGATACGACGTGCCGATACTTGGCAAGGTGTGTATGGATCAGCTTATGGTCGATGTTACGGACGCTCGGTGTGAGGTTGGCGACATCGTCACAGTATTTGGTTCGGAGCCGGGGCATACCGCCGACGATATCGCGAGTGTTAACGGCACGATAAATTATGAGGTGCTGTGTGCGGTAGGGGCTCGTGTGCCGCGCGCTTATGTCAGGGACGGGAAGACGTTAGCGTGGCGTGACCATCTCTACGGCGACGAGTCAGTTTAACTGAAGAAAATTTTGGACCACGCCGCGTGAAGGTATATTACTTCCTGTTCCGACGGCGATGGTGTATTATTTAGATGTAAAGAACGTGATTGGCAGGTGTTGATATGTTTCAGCTGAAGAAGACGGCTCTCGTTACCGGCGGCGCTGGGTTCATAGGTTCCCATACGACAGATGCGCTCATCGCGCAGGGGTGGAAAGTCATAGTGGTCGACGACCTCTCGTCTGGTAACTTGGACAACCTCAGGCATCTTAGGGGAAATCCGTGTTTTAGCTTTATGCGTGGGGATATCTGCGACGTAGAGCTGATGAAGCGCCTGCTCCACGGGGCTGATGAAGTGTTTCATTTTGCCGCGCAGGTATCGGTACCGCTCTCAATAGATGACCCAGAAGGGTGTTATAGAGTAAATATCGACGCTTTCAAGAACCTGCTTCTCCTGTGCAAGGAACGGAAGCTGCCGGTGTTTTACGCGAGCTCGGCCGCCGTCTACGGCAACAGGGGCGACGGCGTGAGAGACGAAGAAGAGGCTCCGCGTCCGCTCTCACCTTTTGGCGCGAGCAAGGCGATAGACGAAATGCTGGCTTCCGCGGCGTGGAATTCATGGGGCGTGCCGGCGGTTGGTTTCCGTTTCTTTAACGTATACGGCCCGAGGCAAAATCCGAACGGCGCTTACGCCTCTATCATACCGAAGTTTTGCAGCGTGATGGCGTGTGGTTCTACGCCGGTTATCTATGGCGACGGGGAGCAGACGCGCGATTTTATCCATGTAAAGGACGTTGCCGCCATAATCGTTAAGATGTCAGATATGGCGAAGGAAAACGGCGGCAGGGTATTCAACGTGGCGACAGGGGTGAGCATAAGCGTCAACGCGTTGCTGAAGGCTATCTCCGATAAGATATCGATACCGCCGAAGGCCGACTACAAACCTGCCCGTGCCGGCGACATCGTCAGCAACGCTGCGGACATCTCGCGGCTCAAGTCGGCGCTCAAGGATATAAAATTTACTGATATCAACGAGGGGCTCGTCGATACTGTAGAGTGGTATAAAGCGTAGCGGAACTAATATATATGTTTGCCCTCCGCCATTCCCGGGACCAAACGAACTGGGTCTATTATTGGCCCAAAATAGATTGCAAAATATTTAAAGGCCGCGCTTCCCTAAAAATAATATACAAGTGATGTCTTTCTCATAAACAGCGTTTGTGCTGATGGAATGATACGTCGTGATTATTGCCGACTGTATTATTTATCCGGTTCGCCCGAGCCGTGTATGGAGCATCTAACAATCTTATTGTTATCGGGGTCCATGGAATAGACGCCGCCGGACGGGCATTTTGATTTATCGTTGGTTATCATCTTCTGATATCCGTCGGAGATAAATCTATCCAAGTTATAGTCTTCAGGCGCCAGCCCAGCTGAAAATCTGTACGCGTCGAGCGCGACCCCTATCGCCACGCGGTTGCCGTAGCATGCCACGGCTTTCGCCTTGTCGTCAGAGGGCCCCAGAACTAGATAGAGCGCGCCGCCCAGCGCGCCGATAATGACCAATACTACCAGCAGCTCAACAAGCGTAAATCCTCTGTGCGTTTTGCGTTGTATCTTTGTCATAGGCGTTCCTCCTGATGATATATGCCTTTCGGCGGCGTATGCGGCTCGTGCGGCCGCGCCATCTTTTGTGTCCATTATATATTACAACGTGAAAAATGGGAGAAAGTTGAAAGAGATCGTGGGGAGGGCGATGCTACAGCGGTTAAGTATTTTGCGCCTTTTTTACACGAAGTATTTTCGGTTATCATGCTTTTACATAGTCAGACTAATGGAAAGCGAGCGTGACGGCCTTTGGAAAACGTAACCTATCTTATATTGTTTATCTCGGCGATATTGCTCTTCTGTATCGCGTTCAGCCGCTTTCTTTCCAAGGCCGGTATTCCCGTGCTTGTCTTCTTCATCTTTGCCGGTATGTTCATGGGTTCGGATGGCCTAGGCGGGATATATTTTGACAATGCGGCGGCCGCCAGCACGATAGGCAACTTTGCCATCTGCTACATTCTTTTCGCGGGCGGTATGGCCACCAGCTGGAAGTCGGCGCGCGGCGTGCTTGTCCCCGGGGCGCTGCTGGCCACGTGGGGGGTGCTGCTGACGGCGTTCCTCGTTGGCGTCTCAGCCCATTATCTCGTTGGACTGACGCTTATGCAGGGCCTGCTGCTTGGCGCCGTTGTCTCGTGTACCGATGCCGCCTCGGTCTTTTCTATCCTGCGTTCGAAGAGTATGAACCTGAAGGGCGACGTTGCTCCGCTGCTTGAGCTGGAGAGCAGCAGCAACGACCCCACAGCGTACATGCTGACTATCACGATAGTCAGCCTCATAAATTCCCCGGACAGCGGGTTAATGCGCTTTGCCGGAATGTTTCTGGCGCAGTTCGCGCTCGGCGGCGCGCTGGGGTTTGCGCTCGGTTTCGCCGGGGCTTGGATCATCAACAGGATAAAGCTCAACAGCGACGGTATGTATCCCGTTGTCGCCGTGACGATCGCTGCGCTCGTTTATACGATAATACAGACGCTGCATGGCAACGGCTTTCTCGGGATATACATAGCGGGCATGGTGATGGGGAACGTCAAATTAGTCCAGAAGGGCGTGCTCGTGCGCTTCTTCGACGGGTTTTCATGGCTGATGCAGATATTAGTCTTCGTTACGCTGGGGCTGCTTGTCTTCCCCATGCAGCTGCCGTCGGTATGGCTGCCGGCGGTGGTCACCTCGCTGCTGTTGATGTTCGTTATCCGCCCGGTCACCGTATTTTTCACCCTCATACCGTTCAATTATCAAACGAAAGCCAAGCTCCTTATTTCATGGGTAGGTTTCCGCGGAGCGTCGTCGATAGTCTTTGCCACCTATGCGCTGACCGAGAATATCGCGCAGGGAGACGTCATCTTCAATATGGTATTCATAATATCGCTCACATCGGTCATAGTACAAGGTTCTCTCCTTGCTCCGCTCGCGGCGATGCTGGATCAATTGGACACGGAGGATTCGACTCTAGTGGCGCGCAGTTTTACGGACTTTGAAGAAGACTTTCCTGGCACGCTTTACGAACTCAAAGCAGGGCAAGGTTCCAAGGCGGTTGGCCTGTTCGTAAAAGAACTTGATTTCCCGGACGAAGTTCGCATCATCATTATCAAACGCGGCGGCAGTGCTCTGACGCCGACTGGCAATACGAAACTGGAGGTCGGCGATGTCCTGACGGTTTCCGCAAAGGGGCAGCAGGAACTGCTCAGCCTGCGGACGAGGCTTGGTCTAAGCTAGCCGTTCACCGACAGCGCAGGGGATAGTATTATTTTATATCGGGCAGCTTGTCGCTGCCTTTATGCTTCCACTGGCTGGACGTGTTTTTCGTGCTCATATATGTTTCGGGCGGAGTAATGAGGGTCGCCAGCTTTTGAATTTTTTCTCGTTTGCAGTTATAATAACACCACAACGTGTAGCTATAACAGCGTAAGTCCAGTTGTTAGAGCTGCGCGTTTTTTTAATATACGTATATAAATTGTTTATATCTATAAACACTGTATTAAATAACGATTTTTTGCGAATATTTAGAAAGAGTAACAATGGCACGGAGGTGTTTCAAATGACGGAACAAACGGCGGCAAAATTTAACCATCCTTACAAGGTCGACGATTACGTGGTTTATCGCCGCAGCGGGGTATGTCGCATAGTCGATATCCGCAGGGAGAATTTCAGCAGCCTTGGCGAAAAGGAATATTACGTGATGAAGGCGCTGTGCGACGAACGTTCAAAGTTTTATGTGCCGGCAGACCTCGACGTGGTGGAACATTGTATACGCAGAGTGCTCTCGCCCGACGAGGTAAAGACCGCTATAGCGCGGGCTGAATCTCTGGACGACAGATGGGACGACGACAGCGACACGCGCACCGCGAATTTTGGCAGGATACTTGCCGGCGGCAGCAGCGCGGAGGCGTTATGGGTGCTGAAGGCGCTGTCGCTCTATAAGAAAAAGCTCAAGGGCGAGAATAAAAAATTCTATGACAGCGATAGTAAATTACTCAACGAAGCCGAAAGGATAGTCACGGAGGAATTTTCTTTTGTGCTTGGGATAAAGAGGGAGGATGTCATCCCATATATTTTGAGCTGCATCGATGGCAATAACGCAGCAGGCAATATGATTTTTTAGATACGGAGCATGGATATGACAAGAGAAGACGCGTTGGAGCTCATAGAGCGGATACCGTATATAACGACGTACGCCGCGCTCAATGAAAAATTTCGGACGGACTGTTACAGAAAGGCCGTAGCGAAGGACGACCCAGTCGAATGGATAAAGTCGATAAAGACGTTTTACATTTTGAAGAACCAGATATCCGGCAAGAAGATCGGAGAGACGGAGCCGCAGTATGCCGCGAAGGCCAAGGAACGGCTGCATTCGCTTTTGGCGGAGTCGCTTGGTATCAAAACGGACGAGGTCGAGGCGTTCGTGAAGTCGCATCTTGAAAGCAAGATGTGATTTTGAGAAGAGGCGTTCGATATCAAACAGAACGAAGCCAGAGTATATATGAAGGAACACGAGTGTAGGCTGTGCAAATATTTCGGTGAATGCGGGCATACCGAATGCCGCTTTGACGAAGAAACGTCGGAGGCGCGCCGCCGAGCGAAGGTCACGGGAACCGAAGTGGAAAAGTTACAGGCGAAGCTCTGTGTGAAATAACCCGCGAAAAACAAGAAACAATATAGAGGAACAACGAGTTGTGCGAGCCACGTAAATCCGGTTGTGATACGCGCGGCTCGTTTTTTTGTGCGAACAGATAAGGAGAACACCATAATGTCAGAAGAAAATACAGCAACAATAAATCCTGAAAAATACGATTACGGCAAAGGCGGCGCGTACTATGTCACGGTCTGTGTCAAGGGCGGGCAGAATATCCTGTGGAAATACGCCTCAAATGTGGACGCTGACAGCGCGGATAACACGCCACCGTTGTCAGGGCAGGGCGAACATGTCGCCGAGGCCGTCAAGTCCGTGTTTGACGAAAACAAAAACGCCGTACTGGACAAGATGGTCGTCATGCCCAACCACATTCATTTGACGCTTTTCGTCACATTGGAGAAGGCGCAGAAGTCCGCCGTGATAAAGAGGACAGTATCAAACATAATGGGACAAATCAAGCGCGCCACGTCGAAAGACGCGGCGTGGCAGGAATCGTATTATGACAGGCTCGTTCACGACGCCGCGCAGTATCGGAAGATATGCGAGTATATAGAAGCGAACCCGTCAAAGTGGACGGAAGACTGCTACTTCAGGGAATAAACTTATAGGTCGAGCTTCATATCTCCGTCTTTTATCAGCCCGGTCCGTCTCATTATATCGGCGATGACGAGCGTCGTTATCGCCGGAAGGATAAAATGCATCAGGGCAATTTGGAACAAGACGCTTGTCGAGGAGCCCATCGCGTCTATCGCCCCGAACTGTCCGACGAGGCCGCTTGTGCCCATGCCGGCTCCGGAAGGGATGTTGGTCATCTTGAATACGAGCGTCGATATCGGCCCAAGTATCGCGCTTGCAAGCGTCGGTGGGACCCATATCATAGGATGGCGGACGATGTTCGGCATCTGGAGCATGGAGGTTCCTATGCCCTGAGATAGGAGCCCAGAGATCCCGTTCTCGCGAAAGCTCATGACCGCAAAGCCGATCATCTGCGTCGAGCAGCCTACCGTTGCGGCTCCTGCCGCGATGCCGGACAGGTTGAGCGCAACGGCTATTGCCGCGCTCGAAATCGGGAGAGTCAGTATCATGCCCATAACGGCGGAGACTATCGCCCCCATAGGCCCGGGCTGGAGCTCCGTGGCTCGCATTATTATGAGGCCAAGCCCTGTCATCATAGCGCTCAGCGTCGGCCCTGCGAGCTTTGCTATCCCCATCCCTGCTATTATCGTCCCAGCGGGAGTGGCTATTATGTCTATCTTTGTTTCCTTGGAGATGATCTTGCCAAATTCAGCTGCGAAGACCGCGCCGATGAAAGCGCCGACGGGGCCGCCCCAAGTGTTCCCCGCCAGCCCGACGGCTACGCAGGAGAATACGACCATCTGTGGGGCTCTAAGGGCCTGCGCTATTGCGACCGCGATGGCTGGGCCGACCATGGAGCTCGCGAGTCCGCCGAATTCGACTAAGATAGGGACGCCGGCCTTTGTCCCGATGGTTTTTAGGATAAGCCCCGTGATAAGTGACGCGAAAAGCCCGACGCCCATAGCGCCCAGCGCGTCGACAAAGTATCGTTTAAAAGAAAATTCCATGCCCTTGCGTTCAAGAAATGCGGAAACTGTATTATTTTGCAATCTTATGACCCCTTATGGAGTAAATTTGCGTGCAATTGTAGCCAGTTGGAGCGATGCTGTCAAAATAGTGAAATGTCTGTCAAAGAATTGCGGACATAAAAAATGGCGAAGCTGCGCCTCGCCGTTAAGTCTGACCTATTCTCTAGCCGAGATGCGGCAGAGGACGGCCCTCCTCTATACGGTAGTTTCTGTAATAGAGAAAGATGTCGCAGATGACGAGTGTCATATCAAAGGTGTATGGGACAAGAAGGTACGGATGTCCGCTGCCGAGAAGGACCTTAATTATCCCGGAAAAATAGCCTATCACGATAATAATAAGGAAGAGGAGGCTCTTGCCCTTCCTTGTCCTGCCCGTCCACGATTTATAGAGAGCGGGCGGCCAGGCGGCCGCGAAGCATATCAGCATAAGCGTTTCAAATAAATTGCTCAAAAGCATTTCTTGTTTGCTCCTTCTACAACAAATTTCTCGGTGATGATAACACGATTTATCTTTTCTTGTACAGGATGGCATCGACTGGAAAAAATTTTTGCGAGTCGAGTAATATTTGTGCTTGACGAAGTGTAAGAAGTGGAATAACATATCCATTATTCTTTTATCAATAGGCAATTTGCGCAAAAGGAGGCGTGAGATGAATCCGATAGTCGATCTTCCGGAACCGCTCATATTGGGGCTGCACGCTCTAGGCTATATAGCGCGTGAACCGGGAAAATGCTTTACCACTCAGCAGGTGGCGGCGGGGCTCGAAACGCCGGAACCTCACCTTTCCAAAGTGCTTCAACGTCTTAACAAGAGCGAACTTATCAAATCTGTGCGCGGCCCCGGCGGCGGGTACAAGCTCAACTGCGTCCCTAAAGAGACTCCGCTCCGCGTAGTCTTCGAAGTACTCGGCGGCGCGTTCACGCCTCGCGGATGCGGAATGGACGGCTGCAAGGGCAAACCGTGTTTCATTGGCGATATGCTTGATGAGTTGACTATGGCGTTTATACGCTACCTCGAGTCGCGTACCCTTGAGGATTTTATTAAGTATTACGACGAAAAAATTCAGGTTGAGATAGAGATATCCGTCATCACGCCTAGCTTGGGGCAGACGCATCCGAATTTCGCGCACCTGAAGAAGAAATCCTAAGAAAAGCAAAGAACCAAATGGCATTTATAAATTTATAAATTAAAACAAACTAATTAAAGAGAGGGTCTTTCCGTATGAAATTGAAGAGGTTTTTCACAGCAGCACTTGTTATCGCCGCGCTTATGATACCAGTCGCGGCAAACGCCGAGGGCTTCGGCGTCTATGAATGGAGCGCCAGCGGATCCGGTATGGGCGAGGCGTATATGTTCGGCGAAGAGGACCCTGCCGTCCTCGCTTACAACCCGGCGGCCATCACGAAGCTCAACGGGCGTTATTTCAGCGCCGGCGTCAGCTTCTTTGACCCGCATGACAGCAACAGGTTCAACTTTGCGGACGGGACTTCCACATCGTACAACAACAACTACAGCACCGCGACGGCTCCATATCTTTACTATGTGGACAAGGCGGGAGAAAACGCATGGTGGGGCGTGGCCCTGTTCGCGCGCTATGGCAACAACCTTGAATACGACACAAAATGGCCGGGACGTTACGATACTATCTTCTCAGGGATCAAAGGCTTTACGGTACAGCCGACATACGCTTGGAAGTTTGGCAAAGGCTGGTCGGCCGCGGTCGGGCTCGATATCAACATGGTCAACTTGGAAATGCAGAAGGCAAATTATACAGGGACTCCTTATGATATATATTCCAAAATCGACGGAACGAGCTATGCCATAGGCGGCGTCGTAGCCATCAATTATGACTTCAACCCCAACACGTCCGCGGGCTTGGTCTATCGCACAAGGATAAAGCACAACATGGATGCGGACGCTGATTTTTCAAGCCGTATACCGTCCGGCAATTTCTCGACGCAGGCACATGGCAGCGTAACGCTCCCAGATTCGCTCACGTTCGGCGTCAGCCATAAGTTCAACGAGGGCAGAACTCGCGTTGAAGCCGACGTCGTATGGACAAATTGGACGACGTATGACGCTTTGAACCTTCACTTCGACCACGCTGTCGGCGTCAATCCAATGACGGGACAGCCAATCTACGATGTCAACTCGATCAAGGACTGGAAAGCGGCATGGCGCATCAACCTCGGTGTCGAGCACAAGCTCAGTAAGAGGTGGAGCATACTTCTCGGATATGTTTGGGATCAGAGCCCTGTTCCCGACAACAGGATGGACTTCACTGTTCCGACAGGCGACAGACATCGTGGAAGTATAGGCTTCAAATACCGTCCGAATGAAAACTCCGAATGGTCTATCGCTTATACCGCGATCGTACCCGCCGAGAGGACCGTGTACCCGACGGCAGGCGCAAACTTCCAGAGCGCTACCACATACGACGGCTTGACGCAGGTCGTAGCGATCGGCTACACGATGAAACTTAAATAGCATTTGAGTTTTTTAATTCACTGGTATAACAACAAACAGGGAAGATCTCCATAAGAGGAATCTTCCCTGTTGTGTTTGGCTTCAAAGGCTCCCTCTTGAGGGGGCTCCGCCGAAGGCGGTGGAGGAGTTTATTTCTTTGCGCTTTGCGCAGCTGTCCTCTTTATAACTTCCTTGTTTATCTCATCGCACACAGCAAAGAAATTTTTGTTGATTTCGATGTTTGAAAAACGAATGACCTTTAAACCAACCTTCTCTAAAAATTCAGTCCTTGTTATATCATACTCAAACGACTCTTCCACATAATGCTGTCCGCCGTCAATTTCTATAACTAGTTTTGCGGTGCAGCAGTAGAAGTCTGCGATGTATCTGTCTATGGTTTTTTGCCTTTGAAATCTCACGTTATACGTTGATAAGAAGTCATACCACAAATGACGTTCTTCTTTCGTCATTTCTTTACGCAGCTTTTTTGCGAATGGGATTATTTGTTTATCATAACGTAAAGGCAAAAGAAAACACTCCCTCAGTCGCTTCGCGCCAGCTCCCTCAAGAGGGAGCCTATAGCGCGGCGCTTATTCGCCTTGATTTTTCAATAACAGAGCACAGATGAGAGTAAGATACTCCGGTATCTTATTGTCCTTCATCCAGAGGATATCGAGGCCGAGTATTTCTTTGGCGATTTTCGTAACGTCTCCTCCGACGGATTCCAGTGAGTAGCGCATCTTCTCAGGATGGCGGCAGGGGAGCCCGTCGACCCGCGCGCATACGGGGCATATCTCGCACTGTCCGGCGAAGAGATATGTGCTGCCGGGGTTGGCTCGTTCTTCTTTAAGCAATGTCTTTGTCAGCTTTGCCTTCTCTATGTCCACAATAGCGGTCACTTCCGGCGGGACTTGAAAATCTTTGCATTTAAGCCCGCGAGTCGTCCTGCGGTCGATCTTTATCTTGACCCCTATGAGGCGGATGTCGTCGTACGATTTAAGGAATCCAAGCACGTCGAAATCGTGCGGCGTACACGACCAGTTTTTCCCATAGTAGCAGCATGCCGTGCAGAACCCCTGAAAGTATTCGACGTTGACATAATCCTTGATGAACTCCTGCATTGAACAGCGCCCCGTTATCACGGAGGCGGTATATTTTATGTTCATTTACGATCTCCAATTCCTATTGACGTATGGCGTAATTGTATCAGTAATTAGTAAATATAGATAATGCTCGCGCAAAATGGGCCGTGCAAAAGTAATTTTCACCGCAATGTGAATATCGTTTGTTTTTCAGGGCAAATAGGTATTGTTTTTTTTTATCATTGATACTAATGTATGACCATGAGCACATATTGAGAATGCAGAGGCATTAAGGAGGATATTTTTTTATGGCTACACAGGGATATTTTACTGATCTTGAGAGCTTCAAAAAACTTAACCCGAACCAGTTAAGAACGACTATCGAATCGGCTTTTTACGGCAATAACGTTCAGCCGGTGAAGGACCTGCGCGAGGTATATAACCTTGCGAAGAACAGCCCCGGCACGATAGAACTTACAAGTATGCCGGTGTTCAGGCCGCTCGACCAGGGTCTTCCCAAGGGCGCCAACGTCCTGTTGTTCAACGATGGCACAGTCTTTGGACGCTGCGCCGCGGCGCGCCGTATCGTGGGATATCCAGACGTTTCTATCCCGGACTACGCGACTATCCTGCGCGAGGCGGTATATAAGGCCAGATATCGCAAGTTCTATTCCGCGGAAGCGGTCATTGGGCTTGACGAAGATTTCATGGTAAAGGCCAATATAATGATGCCGGAAGGCTTCGAGAACAATCTTTACAGCTGGATGGTGAACTTCCAGCACATGAACCGCGAATATCACGCGCGTTACCTAAAATCGCGCGAGCTGAAGAACGACGGAGATATCTTCGTCTTCGCCGACCCCGACTGGAGCGACCCGAACTTCCCGCTCGGCCTTGCGTTCTTCGCGCCTGAGCAGAACTGCGCCGCCATACTCGGCATGAGATACTTCGGAGAATTCAAGAAGGGTACGCTGACTCTGGCTTGGGGCATCGCGGCAAGGAACGGTTACGCTTCATGCCACGGCGGACTCAAACGCTACACGCTCAAGGATGGCAGCAATAAGAAATACGTCCTCGCCGCTTTTGGGCTCTCCGGCTCCGGCAAGTCGACCATCACGCACGCCAAACACGGCGGCAAATACGACGTTCTCGTCCTGCACGACGACGCGCTTGTCATCAATGTCAAAGAAAAATACGCTATCGCGCTCGAACCGGCGTACTTCGACAAGATGCAGGATTATCCGATTGGATGCGAGGACAACAAATACCTGCTCACATTGCAGAACTGCGGAGCCACGTGCTACGCGGACGGCACAACGACCGTCGTCAGCGAAGATATTCGCAACGGCAACG
The DNA here is from genome assembly GCA_030539135.1 of Synergistaceae bacterium. Lineage (GTDB taxonomy): Bacteria > Synergistota > Synergistia > Synergistales > Synergistaceae > JAUNSQ01. The sequence goes on from JAUNSQ010000002.1 coordinate 13,664, forward strand.
GGCGCGCCGTCAAATCGCGCTACTGGTCGCCTAACAGGGTCGACCGTATCGACGAGCCTCTCAACGCTATCTGCTGGCTCATGAAGGATCCGACACTGCCGCCAGTCGTGAAGCTCACTGGCCCGTCGCTCGCTTCCGTCATGGGCGCTACGCTCGCCACGCGCCGCACGTCGGCGGAACGCCTCGCTCCCGGAGTAGACCCGGACGCGCTGGTCATAGAGAGCTACGCGAACCCGTTCAGGACATATCCGCTTGCGGTCGATTATGAGCGTTTCCGCGCACTGTTTGAAGACGGCGTGGAGTGCTACATACTCAACACCGGCTCGTTCATGGACAAGAAGGTCCCAAAGGAGACGACCCTTTCGATACTCGAATCCATCGTCGAAGGTAAGGCCGACTTCAAACCTATCGGCGGCATCCCCGGAATCGAAGCTATGGACCTCCCGGGATTTGAGGTCAACTTCTCGGATAAGGCGTACAAAGATCAGTTCGTGAACCGTATCAACGACAGGCTCAAGTTCGTAGAGTCGCGCAAGACAGAGAGAAGCGGCATCGACGCTCTGCCGGCCGACGCTTCGGAAGCCCTGCAGAAGGTGCTGGATTTCATAAAGAAGTAAGAAATAGAATTATCATTGTCAGCAAAAGGGCGGAAGGACATCATGGTCCTTTCGCCTTTATCATGTTTTAACGTAATTAATATTAGCTGAGAGAATCGAGTTCACTTATCCTCCTTCGCTCTATTTGCGAATAGTATGAAGAGCAGCAGCGATAGAGCGCACCCCGGCAGTATCGGGTGCAGAGCGCCGACGACTCCGGGGGCGGCAATGCCCGTCATGCCCATTGACGTGGATTTGTAAGCGAACAGATACCAGAGTATCGAGCCGATAAATCCGCCGACCGATGAGAACATTGCCGCCCTTGCCCCAGCCTGCGGCCCCCTCGCTATGAGCATCAGGTACGGTACGATGATGGCGCAGGCTAGCAGAGTCCAACTGGTGGTGCAAATAAGGGCGATTATCGAGGAACTCTTGAGCGCGAACAGTCCGCTTGAAAACGTGCAGAGTACGACTACTATCCTCCAAGACCATCCCTCAAGGTTTTTGCCGAACACATCGCGCCCAAGGCTGCCGCTGGCTATGTGCAGCAGAGCTGACGCGGTGGAGAGCGAAGCTGAGACGATAGCCAGCGCGAACAGCTGCTGCCCGAAGGCCGGGAGGAGCTGGCCGACCAGCATCGGCATCACAATATCAGGGTTCGTGATGTTCGGGCCGAGCAGCAGGCGCGAGAGCGCGCTTGCGAAGTACGCGCCGCCTACGACGACCGATAGCGCCAACATAGCCAGAGGGGCGGTCTTCCTTGTTTCGTTCAGGCTTTTGAGCGCAAAATGCCTTTGTATCAGTTGCGGCTGCGCCCAGATACCGACAGACGTTACGAGTGTCAGGAATATGATATTAAGTCCGGCCGGGCCGCCGCTCAGTGCCATAAAGCCGTTGTTGGCGGCCGGCGTCGGAGGCAGCGCGGCGAGCGCCTTCATCCCTGCGACAGGGCCGCCCACGGCCTTGAGCAGAGCTATAAGCAGAGCTCCGATCCCTATCGTCATGATAAGCCCCTGCGCAGCCTCGGTATAGAGCACTCCGCGCAATCCGCCCCATACGACGCTCATCCCTACGATGACCGCTAGAAGTATCAGCGCTGTGTTGACCGGTATCGCGATAACTCCCGCCAGCATGACCGCCGCCCCCTTAAATACTGCCGAGCCGTAGACGACCAGCAGAATAGTCGATATCGCTCCGAGGAAGACCTGCAGCGCGTGGGTCTCGTAGGCTTTTGAGAGCAGTTCCGCGGGAGTGCGCGAGTTCAGCTTCCTCTGCCAAAGGCGCGTCGGCCAAGCGAGGTAACGGTACACGAACCACGTGCCGAACCATACATTGCCCGCCGCTATCAGCAGCATCTGCATCCCGAAAAGGTAGCACAGCCCGCCGAAGCCGACCAGCGCGACCGCGGAGACGTATGTCGCAACGTAGGCGAGAGCCTGCACCATGACGCTGACCTTTCCCGGCAGCAACGCGTCGCTGCCGCGCGAGAACTTGGCTATACCGATAAGAAGAAGAGCGTACGCGATCCAAAGAGGGATGAAGGTAAACATCTTATTTGACCGCGGCTCTCTTGATTATCATAAAGGCCGACCACGCCGCGCTCCAAAGAAGAGAAGCTCCCGAGAACACTACCCACATATCCGTTGATGAAAACATTTGTAAAACCCCTTTCCGTATTTGAAAACCCTTGTTCGAATTTTTATAAAAACGCGCGCATAACAAAAAGACCGCCATCCCTCAGGACGGCGGTCTTCGAAATGTGCGGCTATTTTATACTAGCTTACCGGAATTCGCAGAAAACACCATTTGCCCCGAGGCGCTGTGAGCAGCGAGGATAAGAGTAAACATAATAATAATTGAACGCAAAGCTGTTATTCCGCATACACATGTGCCTCCTTCAAAGGTGTTTTTCGTTTCATTGACGGGAATTCTACACCCACTTTAGCGTGGTGTCAAGTGTGAGTGGTAAAACCTACAAGTGGTAAAGTATTTCATATAGCAAATTAAAATAGGAGAGGCGTTTGCCCCTCCTATAGCTGTCTGTATCGTCTTTATTCCACGAACCTTGCTATTTCTTCGAGAGGTTTGCGTTTCTTGGGGCGGACGGTTCCGTCCGTCGGATGCCCGAGCGCTACGACGACACGTATCGTCTGACCGGAGGGGATGTCTAGGAGCCTCTTGACCTCGTCTTCGTCGAACGTTCCCATGATGCAGGAAGCGAGCCCAAGCTCCGCGGCCCTGAGGGTTATGCAGACGACGGCGGCTCCGAGGTCTCCCTGCGCGAACTGCTTGCAGCTCCACTTTTCAAGAACGGCTGGCATGAGCCTTGGGCATTCCTCTTCGCATACTACGATGAGGGCCGGTACGTTCTCGGAGAATTTGTTTCCGTCCACGCACTGCAAAAGCTCCGAGAGCTTATGTCTCTTTTCGGCGTTCGTTACGACTACGAAGTTCCACGGCTGGCTGTTGCATCCCGACGGGGCCAGACGCGCAGCGTCAAGGCACGCGTTTATCTCTTCCTTCGTCACGGGCGCGCCGTCGTATGAGCGGCAGCTTTGGCGCGTTGCCATCAGTTCCATAAAATCTTTCATCGATATCTCTCCTTGCCATTTAGATTTTCTAAAAGTATACAGCTTTTGCTATTTCCATTAAATCCTTATTTTGTGCCATTTCCCATATTTTAGGTATAGCAGCCCGATGACTATCGAGACGGAAGAGGCCAGCGGAGCGGCGAAGCCGACTGTAAAGAGGCTCGCCCCGTCAAGCCCGCTCAGTATCCACGTGGCGGGGACCCTTATCAGGAACGCCGCGAGGAGGTTGTTCGCCATGCTGAACGGCGTGTGTCCGCAGCCGTTGAAAAATCCGTTGAGGCAGAAGACGAAGCATACGAGCACGCAGTCGAGGCTGAACGACCTGAAGTATAACGCGGCGGCCGCGATGAGTTCCCTGTCGGGCGTGAATACTCGCGTGAGTATATGCGGGCAGAAGAACAGTATGGCATAAGATACGACGCCGAACGCGAGCGACACGGCTATGCCGACGTAGAGCGCGGTTCGAGCGCGCTTTGGCCTGCGAGCGCCCATATTCTGGGCGACGACGGCGGATATCGCGGCGGAGAAGGCCGTTGGCGGCAGCATCGTGAAGCCGTTTATCCTTCCCGATACGCCGATAGCCGCAGAGGCTACGACGCCTCCCATCTGGTTGACCGTAGCCATAATGAACATGAATGAGACCGTGGTAAGCGACATCTGGGCGGACATTGGCAGCCCGAGCACGAACAGCTTCTTGACCTTATCCGCGTCCATCCTGAAACTTTTTAGCTTGAAGTCAAATCTGTTGAAAGACTGCTTCTTAAGAAACACGACCGCGAGCAGCGCGCTCAGCCCCTGCGAGAGTATCGTGGCCAGCGCCGCTCCTCCGGCGCCCATGCCGAAGCGCCCTACGAGCAGGAGGTCTCCGAAGACGTTGCATACGCACGCGATGGCTACGAACAGCAGCGGGCTCTTCGAGTCTCCGAAGCCGCGGAGCATGGCGCTGAGTGCGTTATACGCGAACATGAAGAGTATGCCAGCGACGTTGACGTATATATACGCCTCCGCCTGCGCGACCGCCTCGGGCGGAGTTTTCAGAACGGCGACGAGCGGCTTCACCGCAAAGAGCAGCGCGACCGTTAGAACTGCCCCAATGATCGCGAAGAGGGTGAACATTGTAGCGATGGTGCTCTTTATTTCTTTATCGTTACCCGCGCCGAAATATTGTCCTATGAGTATCGTTCCGCCCATGGACATCCCGATAACGAGGCCGTTTATGAACATCATGAACTGGCTGCCTATAGCTACTGCCGAGAGCCCGGCTGCGTTCGTGAATTGTCCGACTATTATCATATCCGCCGCTCCATAGAGAGCTTGGAGCAGGTTTGCCAGCATGTATGGGATAGCGAATTTGATCAGCAGCGGAGCGATGCGCCCTTCGGTAAGGTCCTGCTGCTTGAACGAGAACGCGCCGCTCAATTTAGCGTCGTCCTGTAGGTGCGAGCGATATTTGTATTGGGTCCTTTTAGAATGTATATCATGTCGTCAATTTAACACCGTTCTGAGGTGTTTGCAATCGTAAAACCAACGAAATAGGGCCCGCGTATACGCGCGGGCCCATTCAATATTTTATCGGTTCTTATGCCATCGCTATGACGTCTGTCAGAAGCGCCTGGGCCGTTTCCGTGCGCCCCGCGCCGGGGCCTATCAGCGTCACGTCGCCTAGGTTGTCCGTCGTTATCGTGACGGCGTTCGTCGCTCCCTCGACAGAGGCCAGAGGGTGCGAGATATGTATCTCCTTGGGCTGCACATAGGCGTACAGGCCGAGCGGAGTTACCTCAAGGCCCGCTATCAGCTTGACGCGATACCCGGCGGCCAGTGATTCTTTGATCTTCTCAGGGGTCACGTCGGTTATTCCCGTCCTCTTGACGTCGCCCACATGGATGATTTTATCGAAAGCTATCTTTGCGAGGATAGCGACCTTGCCCGCCGCGTCCCAGCCTTCTACGTCGCCCGACGGATCTGCCTCTGCGTAGCCGAGTTCGGTAGCTTTCTCAAGCGCCTCGGCGTATGTCATGCCGTTTGTCATCTGCGATAGGATATAGTTCGTTGTGCCGTTGAGTATGCCCTCGATCTTTTGTATCGCGCATCCAGCCATTCCGTGGCGCAGCATGTCGATGAGAGGCGTCCCGCTCATGACGACGCCCTCGTAGCGCAGTTTTGCGCCGCATTCTTCAGCTAGCTTTTGAAGTTCGTCGGCCGCGACCGCGACGGGGCCCTTGTTCGTCATCGTAACGTTTATGCCGCGCGATAAGGCTGCCTTTATATGGCTGAGCCCCGGTTCGCCTGTTTTGAGGTCCGTCGGCGTGACTTCCGCCAAGATCGTGGCCTCTGATTTTTCAAGCGTTTCGACGAAAGAACCGTCAAATTGCGGAAAACCTTTGAAAGAATTTTTTTTGTGGAGCATATCGAGCGCGGCCGCCAAGTCTATGCCGTTCGGGTCGACTACCGTGCCTTTCATAAGGTCGGTAACCATTGTGACCTCAAATTTGAAGCCGTATTTTTCGTCAAGCAAAGCGCGTTTCTTGTGAAGCAGTTCGAGGAACGCAGTCCCAACATTGCCGCATCCGGCGAGCGCGATTTTGTTTATCAATGCTACCAGCTCCTTGGAAAAGGGGTATGAAAAATTAATATCAGAGTAGTATAGCATAAATCGGCTGATACGACAGAGCGGCGTCCTGCGGGACGCCGCTCTGAGCTTTGGCTGTTATTATTACGCTATTTTGAGAAGCGTCTCCTCTTAGGGCGTTCGGTTGTTTCGCCTCTGCCCGAGCGCTGCCCGTCGTGCCTTGAGTAGTCTCTGCGGGCCGGTCTGCCCTCGGAACGACGCTGGCCGTCGTCTCTTCTGCCCTCGCGGCGTCCGAAACTTCCGGGTTCGGTGTTCTTGACCGCTCCGGTAGGAAGTCCTTCGCGTTCCAGTCTGTCCTTGCGGGCTTCAAACAGCGCCGCGCCTCTCGACGAGAGCTCTACTGTCGCGCTGTGGTCGCGGAGCTTTATGTTGCCCACATCGTCGCGGCCCACGCCTATGCAGCGGCATATCATGCCGAGAAGAGGGCCGACCTCCCATCCGTCCTGGCGTCCCGCCGTGAACTGAATGGATATCCCGCCTTCCATCTCGCGCAGCCTGTAACGCTCCCTTGCGCCTGCCGCGCCGTGAGAGTCTCCTCTTTCGGAGGAGCGCCCGCCGCTTGGCCTCTGAGCCTTGTTGCGGTTCATCTCCGCCGCGACGTCCTCGCGTATCGAGTAGCCGGACGGCTGGTCGCCGTATGCCTTGGCAAGCAGCCCAGAGACGAGCATCACCGCGTCGTCGCGAGTGAGGAGCTCCTCGGCCCATGGCTGGAATTCGTTCGACTCAAGCGCGGGGTCGAGGGTCGTCTTCTCGAAGCGCACGCGCGACTGTCCCTCTATCTCGTCGGCGTCCGGCGCGGGCTGCCAATCCATCTTCATCTTGGAACCCGCGTTCTGCGCCATAAATTTGAACTGGCGGGCTTCGCGTGATGTGAGGAGCAGCATATTGCTGCCCTCGTGTCCGGCGCGGCCCGTGCGTCCGCTGCGGTGTACGAAGGATTCGAGGTTCTGCGGAAGGCCGAACTGGATGACGTGGCTTACAGCGTCTATGTCAAGCCCGCGAGCGGCCACGTCCGTCGCTACGAGTATCGAGACCCTTCCGCCGCGGAGTGCGTTGAGCGCGTTGTTCCTCTCGCGCTGGCTCATATCGCCGTGGATGGCCGTTGCGCGGAAACCGTTGTCGCAGAGTTTGTCCGCGATGTCCTGCGTCTCGGCCCTTGTGCCGCAGAAGAGCAGCGCGCGGCTGGGGGCTTCCCAGATGAGGACGTTAGTCAGCCCTTCAAAGCGTCTGCGCGATGGGATGATGTACGCCTTCTGCGTGATGTCTTCGTGCGACGTTATGTCGGATACCAGAGATATCTTTATCGGTGCGTCGAGGTAGCGTTTAGCGAGTGAAAGCACCTCCGCCGGCATTGTGGCGGAGAAGAGCCATGTCCTCTCCGAATGCGGCATGGCTTCAAGTATCGACTCAAGTTCCTCGCGGAAGCCCATGTCGAGCATGTTGTCGCCCTCGTCGAGAACGATGCTGTCCACGGAGTCGCCCTTGAACGTTCCGCGCTTGATATGGTCGAGAAGACGCCCAGGCGTGCCTACGACGACGTTAGCGCCGTCGCGCAGCGAACGTATTTGACGCTCCATATCGAGCCCGCCAACAAGAGTCGCCACCTTAACGCCGCAGTCGGCCCCGACCCATGCGAATTCGCGCGCGGTCTGCTGCGCAAGTTCGCGTGTTGGAGAGAGCACGAGTATTTGCGGCTCTCTTCTCTTCGTGTCCATGATGTTGATGAGCGGCAGCGCGAAAGCCAGCGTTTTGCCCGAGCCAGTCTTTGCCTGTACGATTATGTCGCTGTCGATGAGGCTTTCGTCTTCGAGCACGCGCACCTGTACCGGCATCGGCGTCTCAAAACCTTTTTTCTCGAGTGCATGGAGCAGCTCGCTCCGCAGATCAAAGTCTGCGAACTTTACATTTGTTTCCTGTGTCATTGTTGGATTTCCTCCCCTAATTTGCGCCGTTGCCGAAATCCCTGCGTATGGCGCAACAAGAGTAAGGCAGTTGAAAAGTTCTATCCCAATATTACAAGCCCGCGATAGGCTGAAGGTCTTTCCGCAACAGCGAACGGTCTTTGACCGTTATTGTGGCAAAGCCACAGTTGAGACATTATGATGGCTAATCGAAAAAAGTCAAGGGCGGATTGGCCTTATTCAGGCTTATATATCTCCATATCCTGCGGGAGTATCAGATCCATGACGATTGCCACGACGAAGACGACGGCTACGCAGTTTCCTGAGAAGACGTCCTTCACCATCTGGGGGAATATCTTCCATATCCCCATCTCGCTGGCGGTCGTGAACCCTATCCCAATGGCGAGCGATAGAGCCGCTATCGTGATATTGCGCTGAGTGAACCCTGCGTCCGACAGCATACGTATCCCGCTGACCATTATCGAGCCGAAGAGCATTATCGTGCAGCCGCCTAGCACGGACTCTGGCAGAGAGTTGAACAGCGCCCCGATCACAGGGACGAACCCCGCGAGTATCATGCAGACCGCGCCGGTCATTATCGTGAAGCGGTTGACTACCTTTGTCATAGCTATGAGCCCGACGTTCTGGCTGAACGACGTTACCGGGGTGCAGCCGAAAAGCCCTGATATCGAACTGGCGAAGCCGTCGCAGGCGAGAGAGCCGGATATCTCTTTATCAGTTATCTCCCTCTCCAGACCCATCGCCACCATCGCGGTAGTGTCTCCTATCGTCTCCGTTGCGGAGACGAGAAATATTATCGCGACGGATATTATTGCGTTTATGTTAAAGACGGGCGTAAAGGGCATGAGTTTCGGCACGGATATTATCCCGTGTCCCATTATGCCGGATATGTCCACGATGCCGAGACACAGCGCTGCGGCGTACCCCACGAAAAGTCCCACGAGCACGGAAAGCTGTTTTAGATGACCCTTAGCGAAGATGTTGAACGCGATGCACGTTGCAAGCGTTATGGCGCCGAGCGTAAGGTTCTGCGCAGAGCCGAACGAGCTCGTATAGCCGCCGCCGAACGACCTCGCCCCGATGCCGAGCAGCGAATACCCTATGGCGGTAACGACGGACGCCGCGACGATGGGCGACACGATCTTTCTCCAATATTTAGCGCAGAGTCCGAGAGTGCCCTCAAACATCCCTCCGACGATAACGGCTCCTATGACCGCCGGATAACCGTAATTAGCTCCGACGTAGCTGAGTATCGTCACAAACGTGAAACTGACGCCCATGACTATCGGCAGACGAGCGCCGACGCGCCAGATGGGGTAAAGCTGTATGAGAGTCCCTATACCGGCGGCGAACATGGAGTTCTGGAGCAGCATAGTCATATCCGAGGCTGGGAGTTTGCAGGCGGACCCCACGACCGCGATCGGAGCGAGGTTGGCTACGAACATGGCGAGCACGTGCTGCAGCCCGAAAGGTATCGCCTTCAAAAGCGGGACTCTGCCGTCCAAGCGGTAGATATTTTCTATAGATGCGTTCTGTTGTTTATGCTGGCTCATAAGATGTCCCTCCGTGTTAATTTAAGTAAATATATCATACTATCTGTCTTGACGGATGAAAATTTCGTTTGACACACGGCTGAAAAGATGGTAATATCCCGCGTATTCTGAGAGAGGGAGGGCGTTGCTATGTTGCGCAAGTCATTCAATAACAACATCATTATTATAATTAACGCGGCTCCTCCTCGCAGGATCGGCGTCTAGCGCCGTTTGTCCAAGCGAGTAAGGGAGCCTTTCACGATTGTGAGGGGCTCCTTTTTTTGTGGTTTAAATCAAAGGAGGAGTTTCAAATGGAAAAAGGCAAGACGATCGAAGTACGCTGGCACGGACGCGGGGGACAGGGAGCGAAGAGCGCTTCCGCGATACTAGCTGAGGTGCTGTTTGAGGGAGGAAAACACGTGCAGGCTTTCCCGGAGTACGGAGCGGAGCGTCAGGGTGCGCCGATGCGAGCCTATAACAGGGTCTCCGACAGGCCCATACGCCGCCGCTGCGGGGTCCAGAACCCAAATATAGTCGTCGTCGTAGACCCGACGATGGTCGAGAGCGCAAACCCATGCGAGGGCTGCGCGAAGGACGCCGTATATCTCGTGAACACGCCGGAGGACGCGAAGACCCTGCGCGAGAGGATGCACCTCTCACAGCGCGCGAAAGTGCTGGCGGTAGACGCTACGAAGATAACGCTCGAGGAGCTTGGGCAGAACAGGCCGAACGCGCCGATACTCGGAGCGCTGTCGAGGATATTCACGGACGTATCCGTAGATAATTTCGCCGACCACTTCACGAAGAAGATGAAGAAGCTGCCGCAGAACGTCATAGACGCGAACCGCAGGGCGATACTCAGAGGCCGCGAAGAGGCGGTGCTGGCATGAGCGAACCGCAGTGCTGGCAGGACGTCGCTCCCGGGACTGTCGCTTTCGGCGCGACCGCGCTGGAAGTGGAGACCGGGCTTTGGCGGAGCGTGCGTCCTGTCTTCGACCTCAATAAATGCGTGTCATGTATGAAATGCTGGTTCCAGTGCCCGGATATGTCAGTCAAACTGGGCGAAGGCGGCAAGGTTTGCGGAGCAGACCTCTTCTTCTGCAAGGGCTGCGGGATATGCGCTTCCGTCTGTCCGGTGAAAGCCGTAACGATGCGTCCCGAATCAGATTTCAGCGACGAACGTGATAAACATGGCGCGAACCCCGGAGGCGTGGCCGACCATGTCAAATAAGAGACGCGAGATGACCTCGGGAAACTTGGCTTTCGCCGAGGCGATGAGGCAGATAAATCCAGACGTCGTAGCCGCGTACCCTATAACCCCGTCCACCGATATCCCCGTCCGCTTCGCCGAATTTGTCGCGAACGGGCAGGTAGATTCCGAATATGTTGCGGTCGAGAGCGAGCACTCCGCGATAACGGCATGCGTGGGCGCGTCCGTCGCCGGCGCGCGCGTCATGACCGCGTCGAGCGCCAACGGAGTCGCGCTGATGCATGAGATATTCCCTATAGCTTCGGCCTTTAGGGCCCCGATCGTATTTGGCCTTGTGAACAGATGCCTCGGAGCGCCGGTCAATATCCACTGCGACCATTCGGACAGCATGGCCGAGCGAGATTCTGGGTGGATACAGATATACTGCGAGGACGCGCAGGAAGTCTACGACAGCGTGCTTCTCGCGGTCAGGCTGGCGGAGCATAAGAAGGTGCTTACTCCTGTGTTCGTCTGTCAGGACGGATTTATAACGAGCCATTGTTTTGAGCCTGTGGAATTCCTCGCCGACGACGCGGTGAAAAAATTTGTCGGCGTCCGCGACCCGCAGTACCCCCTGCTTGACGTTGACAACCCCGTTTCATACGGCTCGTTCACGATGTCCGAATACTATTTTGAGATCAAACGCAATCAGATAGAGGGCATCAACAACGTGCCGAAAGTATATCGCGAACTGTCGGCGGAGTTGGCGAAAGAGACCGGCCGCGAATATCCGATGGTCGACGCTTACAGGGCCGACGACGCGGACTATCTGATAATCATCATGTCCTCCGCGTCGGGAGTCGTCAAGGACGTCGTCGATGAGATGCGCGAGGACGGCGTAAAGGCAGGATGTCTGCGCGTGAGGTTTTTCCGCCCGTTTCCGAAGGACGACTTGATGCGCCTTGTGAACGGCAAGAAGGGAGTCGCCGTTCTTGACAGGTGCCTTAGCATCGGAGGTTCGGCCCCGCTTGCCGCGGAGGTCAAGGCCGCGCTCTATGGGCTTGAACGCCGCGTGCCTGTGCAGGAATATGTGTTCGGCCTCGGAGGCCGCGATTTCTATCCAAAGGACGCCATCGACGTGTTCTGCAAGCTGGCCGATGATAATTACAGCCCGTCAGTGCGTTACATAGGCCTCCGCGAGAAGGAGGAAGAAAATGTCTATTGATCTCAAGGAACTCATAAAGAAGCCGAACCCCCTTACTCAGGGGCATCGCATGTGCCCGGGCTGCGGAGCGCCGACGGCGATACGCCAAGCTCTCATGGCTGTGGACGACCCAGTAGTTATCGTGGGGGCCACGGGGTGCATGGAGGTATCGACGACTGTATATCCATACAGCGCGTGGCGCGTCCCGTTCATGCACGTGGCTTTTGAGAACGCGGGGGCTGGAATATCCGGCGTGCAGGCCGCGCATAAGGTATTGAGCAGACAGGGCCGCGCGAAAGAGGGTATTAAATTCGTCGCGTTCGGCGGTGACGGGGGAACGTACGATATCGGGCTTCAGTCGCTCTCAGGCGCGCTAGAACGCGGGCATGACTTTACGTACATCTGCTACAACAATCAGGGCTACATGAACACGGGGGCGCAGAGGAGCAGCGCTACGCCGCTGAACGCGAGCGCGACCACCTCGCCCGCCGGGAGCGTCATCCCCGGAAAATTGCAGAGGGCGAAAGACCTTACGGAGATCGTAGCGGCACACAACATACCTTATGTTGCGCAGACGACGTTGCACGACCCTATGGACCTCATAAAGAAAGTCAAGAGGGCCGTAGAGACGCCCGGCCCGGCGTTCGTCAACGTGCTCGTCCCGTGCGTCCTCTTCTGGAAGATAGACCAAGGCGACCAGATGAAGATATGTCAGTTGGCCGCCGACAGCCGTTTCTGGCCCGTGTACGAGGTCGCGGGCGGGAAATACAGCCTATCATACAAGCCGAAGAAGGACGTCCCGCTTGAGGACTTTCTTCGCGCGCAGGGCAGATACTCGCACCTCTTCAAAAAGGGCAGGGAGCGCATGGACCTCGTAGCGGCCGCGCAGGCCGACGTTGACGAGAGCTGGAAGAAACTGCTTGTGAAGTGCGCGCTCTAATGATAAGTTTTGCGAAATATCCGCTTTGTATAAATTTGCGTTGTGTTTTACAAAAATATGTGATATTATCCACGCAATCTTGAGATTTAGGGGAAATTTTTATGGTATCAGTTCTTGCGAACGACATGAATAAAACAAACTGGTGGTGGCTTCGCGCTTAGAATGCCCGCCGGTTTCCCTGTGTATTGATGTAAGGGCTCGGACGGGTAAAACGTCGGAGCCCTTTTTATTTTGGAAGAGATGAAAGGGGAGGAAACAAACCCCTTTCATTTTTTTATATATCGAATACAGCTGAGATAAGCTGAGAAAAGACTGAGGAGGAAACAATCATGACAACAAGGACAGCAGGTTTTCCAGAGGGAAAAATGTACGGGAATTTCGGCGGCATGTACGTGCCGAAGGAACTAGAGCCGATAATGACGGAGATCGCCGCGGAATACGAGAAGTGCAAGGCCGACCCTACGTTCAAAGAAGAATATCTAAGGCTCATGAAGGAATATGTCGGCCGCCCGTCCGCGCTGACAGAATGCGGGAACCTTTCAAAAGAGACAGGAGGCGCGCGTATCTTCCTAAAGCGCGAAGACCTGAACCATACCGGAGCGCACAAGATAAACAACTGCATCGGACAGGCCCTTCTTGCCCGCCGCATGGGAAAGAAAAAGATAATAGCCGAGACTGGAGCCGGGATGCACGGAGTCGCCGCCGCGACCGTAGCCGCCCTGATGGGCATGGAGTGCGACATCTATATGGGAGCTGTGGACGTGGCGCGTCAGGCTCCGAACGTACTGCGCATGAAGGCTCTGGGGGCGCGGGTCGTATCCGTCGAGGCGGGACAGAAGACATTGAAGGAGGCCGTCGACGCGGCGCTCGGCGCGCTGTGCGAGGACACGTCGCTCTTCTACCTCATAGGCTCTGCGGTGGGGCCGCACCCGTATCCGGCGATGGTGCAGGACTTCCAGCGGATAATAGGCGACGAGGCGAGGGCGCAGATGCTTGAGCGCGAAGGCCGTCTGCCCGACGCGGTAGTCGCTTGCGTAGGCGGCGGGAGCAACGCGATAGGGGCTTTCACGGCTTTCATAAACGACAAAGGCGTGAGGCTCATCGGAGTCGAGCCTTCCGGCCGCGGGCTGACCTATGGCAACCACGCCGCGTCTCTCACGATGGGCAGGCCCGGCGTTCTTCACGGATTTAAGAGCTATGTGCTGACGAAGGACGACGGCGAACCCGCGGAAGTATATTCGATAGCGGCGGGGCTCGATTATCCGTCAGTTGGCCCCGCTCACGCCGCGCTCAAAGAGAGCGGCCGCGGCGAGTATATAGGCGCGAGCGACGCGGAGGCGTTAGACGCCTTCAAGCTCCTCTGCCGCACCGAGGGCATAATCCCCGCGCTTGAAAGCTCGCACGCCTTGGCAGGGGCTCTCAAAGCAGCGAAGACCATGAAGGCGGGAGACATCATCCTAGTCAACCTCTCCGGCCGCGGCGACAAAGATATGGAGACCATCGCGAAATTAGGGATATTGGATTAAGCGACGATAGGCCAAACTATACATTTGCTGTTTATATGGGCGCGGGTATTTCTGCCGCGTCCTTTGTGATATGTTCCACGATGCTCGCTTTTGTGCTAATATTTTATAGATACAATCGGTTGCATTGCGAGGTGGTCGAATGAAAGTTACTATGAGCGACGTGGCGAAGGCCGCGGGAGTCGATAAAGCTACCGTCAGCCGGGCCTTGAAGGGCGACCCCCGGATATCCGAGAAGACCAGGGCGCTTGTCATGGACAGCGTGCGCACGCTTGGCTACAGACCCGACCTCAACGCCCGCCACCTTTCGACGAACCGCAGCGGCTTCATCGGCCTGCTGCTCAGGGAGCTCAACGCGCCCGGAAGCATCGAGTTCATCTCCGGGCTTGACCGAGCTATTTCCAATTCCGAATATGACCTTCTCATAAAGTGCACCGACGGCGACCCGCGCAGGGCCGCGCGCGAGCTTGCCAAACTGTCCGACAGGGACATCGAGGGTTTGATATGGGAAGATTCGGAGAACTTGCCTAAGGATATTTCCGTGCCATTGCTGACCATCGGATTTAAGCACAGTGGTTCAATATCATTGCTGTCCGAGGACGGTGGGCGGCTCCTGACATTTGAGACGGGAGCTCTAGCCGGGAGGCTGCTGCTGAACGCGATAATGGGGCGGCCTGTCCCGACCCACGAGGTCATCATCAGAAATTCCAAAGGGGAATAATATATTTTGACGATATTATTTTCACCGCATAGAAATCATCTCATAAGAATATTTTCATTTGCCGTGCTGTTCGCAGCGGCAATATTTGTTTTAGCGCCAGCCGCCCGTGCGGAGCGGAGGTTCGATCCGGCGAAGGTATACGGCCCCCGCATCGATAAGCTGTGCATGGTCATCATCAGAAATTCCGACTCACAGATACTCGCCGCGCAGAAGGGCGACATAGATATATTGGGCGATATCGTGCTGCCTTCGGATATCGACAGACTCAGCCGCGACCCAAATCTGAACATGTCGCTTGCCCGAGGGTTTCACGCTTTCTTTCTGCTGATGAACAACAAGACCGCGCCGTGGAACGATAAATACGTGCGCCAAGCCGCCGCCGCGGCCATCGACCGCAACAATATGGTGAGAACGATATATTCCGGGTACTGCGAACCGATAAACAGCTGGCTTCCTCCCGTCTCCCCTTGGGCGATACCCGAGAGCGGGAAAAATATCTTTGACCGCGGGCTTGCGCGTGAAAAGCTCAAATCTGCGGGGTATTCATGGAACTTGGCTGGGACGCTTGTGGCTCCAAACGGCAAGGCTATTCCCAAACTCAAACTGATGACGCCTCTGGCGCGCGTCGCCCCGACGACGGCGGAGCTCGCGGAGCAGATAGCCGATTCTCTGCGGGCGGTGGGCTTTCCCGTAGAGGTAGAGCCTATGGATTTCTCGGCGATGCTCGCCAAGCTGAACGACAAAAAATATTCCTTGGCCGTACTTGCGTGGGGTATGGGGCGCAACCCTGACTCGCTGTACTCGTTCTACCACAGCTCGATGGACATGCCCGGAGGACAAAATCTCACGGGCACGCATGACAAGCAGCTTGACAATACGCTCGACCGCCTGCGCTTCGCGAAGAACAAGCAGGACGCTGAGAGGGCGTCGTCGGAGGCGCAGCATCTGCTGGCAGACCTGGTGCCGTCCGTCCCTATATACAGCCGCTTCTCAGTCGCGGCCGTCTCAAAAAAGTGGAAGAACGTGCTGATGACGGACAAGATAACCGCGGACAACATGTGGACGCTGATGATGGCGGAGCCAAAGGACGGGAAGAAACGGCCGCTGAACATGGCGCTCGCCGAGGAGCCGCGCAACATGAACCCGTTTGTAGCGAGCAGCGCTTACACGTGGCAGGTGCTTGGAATGATATACGAAGGGATGATAGGGACCGACCCGTTCACTCTGAAAGATATGCCGGCTCTGGCGGAGTCATGGAGCGTCGAGACCGTTGGCGGCGGGGCGGACGCCCGCACAGTCCTCAATTTCAAAATCAAAAAGGGGCTGAAGTGGAACGACGGGACGCCTCTGACCGCGCATGACGCAAAGGCCACTATAGACTTCCTGAAAAAGAATAAAGTGCCGCGATATTTCGACGCGGTGAAGAATGTTAAATCGACAGCTGCCTACGACGACGGGCGGCTCGTCGTCCAGATGGACGGCGTCAGCTATTGGCATCTGGACAATATAGGCGGCATGATAGTCATGCCGGCGCGGGTGTTGGAGAAGATAAAGGACTGGCAGAACTGGAACCCGCTGGATAAGAGCGCGAAGTTCGGACCTTACGGACTTATAGGCTGCGGCCCGTTCATGCTTGAGGAATACAAGACCGGCGAATACGTTATGATGAAGCGCAATCCGTATTACAGGATGCTCGCCGGTCCGAGAGGCGGCGCGGCGAAATGAGCCGTTCGTGGCTGATACGCAGGATATTGTCCTCGCTTGCCGTGCTGGCCGCCGTGCTAGTGCTGAACTTCCTGCTGTTCCGCATAATGCCCGGCGACGCCGTAAGCACGATAATCGACCCGAACTTCTCGCCTGAGGCCAAGGCGCGTCTGCGCGAGCTTTACGGGCTTGACAAGCCTATGCTCGAACAGTTCTTCATATACATAAAGCAGATGCTGACGTTTAGCTTCGGGCTGTCGTTCCTGAGCAGGAAGCCCGTATGGGACGAACTGTTTTCGCGTCTGCCGTCCACTCTCATACTTATGAGCCTGTCGATGATATTCTCCGCGGCCTTGGGGATATGGCTCGGCATAAAGGCCGCTGTCAAACGCGGAACGCTCCTTGAGAGGGCGGTGCTCAGGCTTGGCGCGGTTACGGCGTCTTTCCCGGGATTTTTTGTCCAGCTTGTGCTTATAATGCTCTTCGCCAGGATATTCCCAATTTTCCCTCTGCGCGGCACGCTTTCCGTGCCTCCGCCCACCGGTATATTCGCGTACTTGTGCGACTACGCCATGCACATGGCTCTCCCTGTGTTCTCTCTGACGCTTATGGGCTTCGGAGGCTGGGCTTTGTTCGTGCGCAATATGATGGTGCGCGCTCTCTCCGAGGACTATATCATAATGGCGCGCGCGAGGGGGCTCTCGGAGAGCAGGGTGATATACGGACACGCCTTTAGAGCGATACTTCCCCCCATTCTTACGATACTGCTTATGTCCGTTCCCGGGCTCGTGTCGGGGGCTGTTATAACAGAAACGGTATTCTCGCTTTACGGCGTAGGCACGTTCCTGCTCGAAGCCGTGTCCGGTCATGATTACCCGTCTGCGGGGGCCGCGTTCTATCTGCTTGCTCTGATAACCGTCGTCTGCAACCTGCTCGCCGATATCGTCTACGGCATGGTAGACCCCCGCGTGCGCATAGAGGGGCGCAACCAATGAGCGGGCTGCTTCGGCGCAAATCGGTGATAGCTTTTATCATGATATGTATTGTCGGCTTTGCTGGCCCGGCGTTCATTGGCGGCCATCCGCACGACGCCGTCGGCGCGCCCTTCGCGAGGCCGATATGGTGGAACGCGAAACTATCCTCTACGGTAAAAATAAATTTGGATGAAAAGGGAGCTAAACTTGAATGGACGAAACTCCCACCAGCGATCTTCTCCCTAACCGGCGAGATAAAGGCTGACCCGAATAGCGCCGTATCGATAATCTGGCGCACGCCGAAGGGCGAATACAAACTCGCCGGGATGACCGGGCGGCCGTCCTACTGGCTCAACATGGACGGGCGCGACATGATATTCAAGCAGTCGCTGGGGCTTCCTCTTATCGGCAAAAGCGTAGAATACCTTTTCCCGTGCACGGGCAAATATTCCCTGTCGATAGACGGAGCTTCCGCCGCCGACCTGACGCTCTCTCTTCCGGGCGCGAGACACGGACTGCTCGGGACTGACCAGAGAGGCCGCGACGTTTTTACAATGTTTATCTACGGGATAAGGACTTCGCTCATCGTCGGCATTTGCGCCACGATAATAGCCTGCGTGCTGGGGCTTGGCTTTGGGCTCGCCGCGGGCTACGTCGGCGGCATGACCGACGCGCTGATAATGCGCTCGGTCGATATCCTGCTCTCTATCCCGACGCTGCCGATACTTATGGTGCTTGCCGGGATATGGGGCAAGGGGCTTTGGCAGCTTGTGCTCATACTATCCATATTCTCATGGATGGGCACCGCGCGTTCCGTGCGCTCAATGGTCCTCACAGTTCGCGAAAGTCCTTGGGTAGAGGGGCTTAGGGCGCTTGGAGCGAAGCGCGGCTACATACTTTGGCGGCATCTGGTGCCGGAGACGGCCCCGATAATGCTGGCCAACCTCGCGCTCGGCGTACCCGGAGCGATACTTTCTGAGGCGGGGCTCGCCTTCCTTGGCCTGTCAGACCCGCGCCTCATATCGTGGGGGCGCATGCTCCATGAGGCCCATTCTTTTGGGGCGTTCACCGAAGGCGCGTGGTGGCTGCTGCTGCCTCCCGGCATCGGCGTAGTCGCGGTATGCCTTATATTTATGGATATCGGGCGTTATCTCGAAGAGAAGATCGACCCGCGACTTGGAGGCGGACGCCCATGATAGAATTTCGCGACCTAACCGTGCGTTATGCTGGTTCCGCGAGCGACGCCGTCAAGGGCGTGTCGTTCACGCTTGAGGACGGGACGTTCACAGGGCTCATCGGCGAATCCGGGAGCGGCAAGAGCACAATTGTAGGCTCCGCGCTTCGGATACTGCCAAGGGATACGTCTGTAAAAGGAAATATCATTATTGACGGCAAGGACTTGCTCGCTCTCGGCGAGGAAGAACTCCGTCGCGTTCGTTGGAAAGATATGGCGCTTGTTCCGCAGGGGGCGATGAATTCCTTTACCCCTGTTATTACGATTGGGAGACATATAACGGAAACGATATCAACGCACGAAACGGAATGCCGGGCCGATATGAATGAGACAATAGACAGGCTGCTCAATGAAGTCGGCCTTGACGCGCCGGTGAAAGACAAATACCCTCACGAGCTGTCCGGCGGGCAGAAGCAGCGCGCCGCTATCGCGCTCGCTCTGTCGTGTTCTCCAAGCCTGCTGTTCGCCGACGAACCTACCACCGCCCTTGACGTAGTGACTCAGGCCGGAGTGCTGAAACTGCTGGCTGGACTCCAGGAGAAGAAATCTCTGACGGTTCTGCTGGTTACGCACGACCTCCCCTTGGCCGCGTCGGTCTGCGGCAGGCTGCTTGTCATGAAAGACGGCGAGATAGTCGAGAGCGGGACGCCGCGCGAGATAATCACCGACCCGCGCCATGAGCATACGAAAGCCCTCGTCAGGTCGATGCTTTAAGGTGGACATGATGGACATATCGCGGGAAATACTGAACGTAAAAAATCTAAGCGTGAGATTCAAATCGAAGAACGGCCTAGTTCACACGGCGGTCGATGACATATCGCTGACGCTGCGAGACGGCGACGTGACGGCGCTCGTAGGCGAATCCGGCAGCGGAAAGACGACGCTTGCGCGCGCAGTGATGGGCCTTGTTGAGAGGGCGGCCGGCACGGTCAGCCTGTTTGGGAAAGACACCTCCGCCCTGAATGCGGAGGAGTTCAACGAGCTGCGCCGCATGTGCGGCTACATACCGCAAGACCCTTATGGGGCCATCCCTCCCGGACTGTCGGCGCTTGACGCCGTGACAGAACCGGCCGTCATAGCGCGCAGGTACGCGAGGTACGCGAGGGACGAAAGGGAGCTTAGGGCGCGCCTGCTGTTAAAGGAGCTGGGGCTTGACGACGAAAGGATATTGAGATCGCGGGCCGTGGGGCTTTCAGGCGGACAGAGGCAGAGGGTAGAGATAGCCCGAGCGCTGATGCTGTCGCCAAAGCTGCTGATCTGCGACGAGCCGACGTCGATGCAGGACGTCTCGACGCGCGGGGAGATAATCGAAGTTCTATACAAGCGGGTCTCAGAGGGCATGTCGATGATATTCATAACGCACGACCTCTTGTTAGCCGGCCGCGCCGCGAAATCTATTCTTGTTATGAAAGACGGGCGGCTCTGCGAATACGGAAGCGCCTCAGACGTGCTGAACCGCCCTAAGCACGAATATACAAGGGCCCTGCTTGACGCCGTGCCGAGAAATAAATTTATCTAAGGCCGTTTATCTGTTAAAATCATGTGGAAGAAATTAAACTTGTTGCTAAGGGGTGGTAGTATTGTCATTTTTTAAAGAGTTTAAAGAATTCGCTATGCGCGGGAACGTCCTGGACCTCGCGGTCGGCGTCATAATCGGCGGAGCGTTCGGCAAGATAGTCTCGTCCCTCGTGTCCGATATCCTGATGCCGCCGCTGGGGATGCTGATGGGCGAGGTCGACCTTTCAAACATGTTCATCAATTTGTCAGGGACCCACTTCAAGACCCTGGCCGAGGCAAAAGCGGCAGGCGCGCCCGTCATCAGCTACG
>JAUNSQ010000215.1 GCA_030539135.1 Synergistaceae bacterium
AGACGAAGTGGAAGACGGGACCGATATCTGGGCGATAAGGCAGAATATGATATCAGTGACGCCGATACACATGGATATGACATGTTACAGATTATTTGAACAATGCAAGGGTGAAAATGTCTCAAAAATTCTTACAGAAAAATTAGAGCAAGCCCGTAAATAATAAAATTTGGCGGTAAAAGCGGGGGGCAGATGGAAATCTGCCACCCGCTTTTGTGTATGACGAAGTATCTTATTCGATATTGAATGGGACGATAGCTTCCGGCGTCTGGACGCGGAATGTAAAGGTCTCCGTGATATAGAAGTTTACTTCAGTATTTGTGTGCGACTGATATCCTATAGAGAAGTCCTGCCCGATTATCAGTTCGCTGTCTCCGCCGCGGAGCGACACAAGCATCGCCGTATCGTATTGGCTCGAGAGTATCACGTTGTCTCCGATGATATCCTTGACCCTCTTTTTGAGCGGGTAATCCGCGGAGGAAGTCTGTATTTTTGTCCAAAGCGGCTGTGAACATACGAGAGCGTACGGCCCGGCTACGTTGCGTGAACTGAGCGTGTTTATGGCCTTTGCTATCCCCTCGACGATCGAGTCGTCGTCGAGGCTGATGTTTATTGGTTCGTTGTCAGCCTCAAGCTCGAGCCCGAGGATAGCCGCGTCTTCGATGCCTTGAAAAACTGCGGTGTCCTCAAATAATGCGGCCTTACGCGCCGCTTCCTGAAGCGGCAGAAAATCGACAGAGCCGCGCCCTCTGCTTATATCGTCAAGGTCCCACATAGGCAGCGTGAATGGAACTCGAATTTCTACCAGCGGCATTACTTCGCGGATACCATAGTTTACGCCTTCGACAGGAGTCTCTTCCACAAGCGAGAGCGTGCCTTCCGGGGCCGCGTCGTAGTTCCAGCCTTTGGGCCCGATAACGTCGGCGACCTTGCGGCCTGTCAGTGTGGACCTTAATACAGCTTTGGCCTCTTCGTCTATCTTACCCCATGCCTCTGGGACTATTGGAGCCAGCGATCTTTTAAGAATGTCCATGAAATGTCCTCCCTTTTTCGGTCTATTTAATTAAAGCTTGCCTATGCCGAGGTCTCCGCCAGCCGCGGAAGCATCTGCGGCCTCTTCATGCGCGCCGAGCGCGCGAGATGTAAATAGATAATCGCGCAGCTCCTTGTCCCATCCGTCCATGTTGCGGCGGACCCATTCGATCAGCATTGCCGCGTGTTCTTTTTCCTCATCCATGTTATGGGCCATTATTCTCTTCAGCTCTTCGTTCTCGGCCGTCGCTACGCGCTGATTGTACCAGTCGATAGCCTCTAGCTCCTCGCGCAGGCTGGTTATTGCTCTTGAAATATCGAGCGTCTTGCCGTCCATCTTGTCGTATGGTTCGCTATATGCCATTTAAGTGCCCCTCCGTTTTCTAAAATTTAAAATGGTTAGCGATTGCTAACGTAAAATACTATCGCATAACACAATGTTAAACACGTCAGCATTATTACCTGTTTTATGTATGGCTGAAGCGGCGGTCGACATGACGGCAAATTACGCCGAAGGTTTCTCACAGCGGCGCAAAGCGGTTATAATGTAACGGTCAGTTAAGAATATTGGAGGAATGTCTATGCGTGATTGTTCATGCCGTAAAAATACTATCGGCGACTACCAGTGCGAAGTCGCGCTGTCGGAGCGGCTAAGCGAAAGGATACTCTGGCTTACTATGAAATGCCCTGAACTTGCGGAAAACGCGCGGCCTGGAAACG
>JAUNSQ010000085.1 GCA_030539135.1 Synergistaceae bacterium
CATATTATCCCGAATAAATGGAGCGTTTCTCTCATGGAAAATTTAGAAAACGGTAATTTATGCGATTTGGCGGCTGACGAAGTCGCGGCCAACGAAGAAAAACTCCGCCACTATATCAAGCTGCTGTCCGCGGCCAATGAACTCGCGAGGCTGACCGGCCCTTCGGATCCAGAGATACTATGGAACGAGCATCTCCTCGACTGCGCGGCTGCTCTCCCGCTCCTGCCGGACGAGGGCAAGGTCATAGACGTGGGCACGGGCGGCGGGCTGCCCGGGATAGTATGGGCGATATGCAGGCCGCGCCTCACAGTCACGCTGCTCGACAGCATCACGCGCAAGTGCGCCCTTGTAGAAAAGATGGCGGTGGCCTTGGGGCTGAACAATGTTACGGTCGTATGCGCGCGCTCGGAGGACTACGCGAAAGACAACCGCGAGAAGTTTCGCGTCGCCGCGGCACGCGCCGTATGCGCGTCTGGGATACTAGCCGAATATCTTGCGCCGCTGATAAAGACGAAAGGGCGCATAATCGCCTTCAAAGGTCCGCGCGTCATCGACGAGATAGAAGAAGTCGGCAACAAATGGGGGACGCTCGGGCTCTCTTCTCCAAAGCTCACGCCGTACATGCTAGGCGATATAAAGAGATACTTCCTCACGTGGGAGAAGACCGGGGCGACGCCCAAGGGCATCCCGCGCCGCCCGGGCATGGCGGAAAAGTTTCCATGGTACACGATGAAAAAATAACTCCATTTTAGGGATAATTATTTCTAAAGACGCTTCGGCTCCTCTGGAGGATATGCTATGAGCAAAGACAAAAGAGAGATAACAAGTTCCATCACGCATCTTGCGGCGGCCGCGCTCGCGCTGCTCGGTACTATCTGGCTTACGGTCAGGGCAGTTCGGCATGGCGACGCTTCGCGCCTCATATCAGAGCTTGTGTTCGGCGTCAGCATGGTCTTCCTCTACTCTATGAGCACCGCTTACCATTGGATAGACGAGGCGAAGGAGCGCGCCAAGCTCGCTATGCGCAGGATAGACCATATAGCTATCTTCGTACTCATAGCCGGTACATACACACCCGTCTGCGTGCTTACGCTCGGAGGCCCCGTCGGATATTTTCTGCTCGCCGCGGTATGGGGCGTCGCGCTCATAGGGCTTTTCATAAAGATATTTTGGATGGACGCGCCCCAGTGGCTCTCATGTGGGCTCTATGTCGCGATGGGCTGGCTCATCGTCTGCGACGTCGTCCCACTCTTCCGCAGCCTCCCCGCGGGTGGTCTCGTATGGCTCATAGCCGGAGGGGTCATATACACGATAGGCGCTTTCATCTACGGACTGAAAAAGCCGAACCTCAAAATATCATGGTTCGGCTCTCATGAACTGTTTCACCTTTTCGTGATAGGCGGCTCCGTCTGCCACTTTGTAACGGTGCTCTGTTACGTCTAAGCCCTACTTCACAAACAGCGGCTTGGGCCCTCCGTTCAATATATCGAAATAACCCTGATCCGTCAGCTTCAGCTCCGGTATGACGGAGAGCGACATAAACGCGAGCTGCATGAACGCCGAGCCGTTAGTGCAGCCGAGTTCTTCGCGGGCAGCTTTCAATTTCTCGGACTCTTTCAATATCTCGTCGATAGGCCGAACGCTCATGAGGCCGCCGACAGGATACTCGACCTCGGCTAAGACCTCATCGCCTAACGCAACGACAAGCCCGCCGCCAATTTTCGCGAGCGCGGCGAACGCCGTTGACATCGACACATCATCCATTCCGACGCATGAGAAATTGTGCGCGTCATGGGCGACGGAAGAGGCTATCGCGCCTTTGACGAGGCCGAAGCCCTTTATGAACCCTATCGCGGTCCTGCCGGTGCCCTGATTTTTTTCCACTACGGCCATCTTAGCGATGCCGCGCGCCGCGTCCGCGACGACATATCCTTCCGACACAGTCGGCTCCATAGTGAGAGTCCTTGTCAATACCTGCTCGGAGACAGTTCCTATGACGTTCATCATCGCGTCTCCCGCTGGAGCTTTGACCTTTAGGTCGTCGGGGGACGGCATCTTTGGCATGACTCCGACGCCGGGCAGCTTCTTCGATATCACGGGCGGCGTTATCGGCTCGACGAGCGAGCCGTTCTCCGCGACGAGTTTTCCGCGTTTCCAGACCTTTAGGACATTACATTCCTCCACGCTGTCGAGCATAACTATGTCCGCTATGCGCCCGGGCGCTATCGCGCCCCTGTCGCCCAGCCCAAAGTATTCGGCGGGCGTGAGAGTCACCATGCGCAGAGCCGCGAGAGGACGTATGCCCTCCGCCATCAGCTCCTTCATACAGCCGTTGAGATGGCCGCGCTCCGCGATAAACTCAGGGGCAAGGTCGTCGCTGACGGCCATACAGCGCGTACATACGTAAGGGTTGTCCTTGACGAGCGGCGCGAGCGTAGAGAGGTTGCGGGCCGTGAAACCTTGGCGTATCATCACATACATTCCTCGGCGCAGCTTCTCTAGCGCGCCCTCCGCCATAAAACATTCATGGTCCGAGCTGGGGCCGGCGATGATATACGCGGACAGCTCTTCACCGATGACTCCGGGAGCATGTCCGGTGATGACTTTGCCCTTTGACGCTTCGAGCTTCGCCAGCGTATTTTCGTCGCAGTTTATAACTCCTGGGAAGTTCATCATCTCGCCAAGGTGCGCGCATGTCCCCTCGTCGAGCAACGTCTTTATATCTTTCGCGTCAAGCGGCTCACGCGGCGTCTCGTATGATGTGGCGGGGACGCACGACGGCGCTCCGTAATAGAAATCTATCGGTAGGTCTCTGCTCTCGCGCTCCATGAAGCGCACGCCCTCCATCCCACAGGTGTTGGCTATCTCATGCGGGTCGGGCATGACAGTCGTCGTACCGAGCGGCGAGAGGACGGCGGCTAGATTGCGCGGGACCATATTAGTGCTTTCGACGTGCATGTGCCCCTCGATAAATCCGGGGACAAGGGCTTTTCCCGCGCACTCAATTATCTCCGTGGCCTCGTAGCCGCTCCCCATGCCGACGATAACGCCGTTCTTGACCGCAACGTCGATTTCCTCGTACTCCATCGTAAACAGGTTTGGCACGCGCCCGCCCTTGAATAGCAGGTCGCATGGCGTTCGCTTCATAGCAGCGTCTATAAGTTCCTTCACCACATATCACCCCGTAATATTTATGTCCTGCCGATATTATACAGTAAACGGGACCCGCGTATCGCGGGCCCCTAGTTTTGATCTTATGCCTTCGTCTGCATCTCGACTAAGTTTTCAGCGCAGTACATCTTGCGCAGTTTCGGCTTTTCTATCTTGCCCGTCGGATTCCTCGGTATCTCCGCGAAGATTATCCTGCGCGGCCTCTTGTAGCGCGGGAGATCCTGACAGAATTCGTTTATCTCCTCTTCCGTGCATACCGCTTCCGGCTTCAATTCGATTATCGCCGCCGATATCTCGCCAAGCCTAGCGTCCGGCAGCCCTATGACGGCGACGTCCTTTATCGCGTTGTGCGCGCGCAGGAAGTCCTCTATCTGCACCGGGTAGATATTCTCACCGCCGCTGATTATTACGTCCTTCTTGCGGTCAACGAGGTAGTAGAACCCCTCCTCGTCCTGCATAGCCATATCGCCCGTCCAGAGCCAGCCGTTGTGCAGGACTTCTTTTGTCGCCTCTTCGTTCTTATAGTAACAGGACATCACTCCAGGGCCCTTGACAGCAAGTTCTCCGACCGTCCCGCGTTCGACTTCCTTGCCCTTTTCGTCGATTATCTTGACCTTCCAGCCAAAGCCCGGCACTCCAATAGCGCCGACCTTTTCGATATTCTCGACGCCGAGGTGTACGCAGCCCGGCCCTATGGATTCGCTGAGCCCGTAGTTCGTATCGTACTGGTGCTTCGGGAATACCTTCTTCCACCGCTTGATGAGGCTCGGCGGGACCGGCTGGGCGCCAATGTGCATGAGCCGCCAGTTCGACAGGTCGTACTTGGCGAGGTCTATGTCACCGCGGTCTATCGCGTCGAGTATATCCTGCGCCCACGGCACAAGCAGCCATACGATAGTACATTTTTCTTTAGAGGCCGTCTTGATTATGCTCTTTGGGTTCACGCCTTTCAAAAGCACGCCCTTGCTGGCTGATATCAGGCTGCCGAACCAGTGCATCTTAGCTCCCGTGTGATAGAGCGGCGGTATGCAGAGGAACACGTCGTCGTGCATCTGCCCGTGATGGCGCTGCTCCGTCTTCGCCGCGTGCATGAGGCTCTCATGGTTATGGAGTATCGCCTTTGGGAAGCCCGTCGTCCCGGACGAGAAGTATATCGCCGCGTCGTCGCTGTCGACAAGCGGTATCCTTGGGGAATAGCTCGATAAGTTCGCCGCGAGGTGCAGGTAGTTCTCGGCAAACCTCGGGCATGCGTCCCCTACGTAGAATATAAGTTTCACGCGCGGTATCTTCGCGTAGATATCCTCTATGCGCCCAATGAACTCCGGCCCAAAAAATATCGCGTCCACGTCCGCGAGTTCGAGGCAGTATTTTATCTCGTCGCCCGTGTAGCGGAAATTCAGAGGCACGGCGAGCGCGCCGGTCTTCAATATGCCGAAGTATATCGGCAGCCACTCCAGCCCGTTCATGAGAAGTATCGCGACCTTGTCGCCCTTCTTTATCCCGCGGCTAAGAAGCAGGTTCGCGCAGCGGTTCGCCTTCTCGTCGAACACGCCCCACGTGATCTCTCTGCGGTAGCTCTCCGCCGGGCTCGACTCGATGAGCTCATATTCCTTCCACGTTACGCGCCGGATCTCTTTGATCTCCGGGTTGATCTCCACGAGAGCGGACTCATGGCAAAATTCCTTCGCGTTATTCTCAAGCAGATCTGTTATTGGCATTGCTGTTTCCTCCCTGATACGATTTTTTGACGACGGAGGAAGGGACAAAAAATCCCCGCCCTCCATAAAGAGGGCGGGGTTATCTTCCGCGGTACCACCTCAGTTTGACGCAGCCTCACGACTTGCGTCCTCGTCGGGTACGCGGGCTCGCGCCTTAATACCCTATCGCTTTTACGGGCGAACCCGTCACAGCCTACTCGACTTCCGTCTTTTGGTGTGATGCTCTTGGAATGTATTCGACTCGCGCCCGCCCGCCGACTCGCACCGACCGTCGGCTCTCTGTAAGGCTCCAGCGCATGCCTACTTGTTTCCAGTCATCGCATTTGGATATTCAAACTTGGCATAATTTTACACATGAACATTTTTATGTCAAGCTCATAAATCATAAAACCTAAAGGCCAGTCGTAAAAGGAAGTTTTACCTCCGGAGTCGGTCCCGTGAGCTCCTTCGTCGAATCGAGCTCTATATCGAACAGCGCCTGAGTTATCCTCATCTGCGTCACGTTGTCCGTCTCGTAGGATATCGAGAAACGCCTGTACCCGAACTTCTCCGCGAAAAATGATATATTCGGCTTCATCTTCCCGGAGAAGACCTGAAACGCCTTTTGTAAAGCTGTAAAGAACACGCCCTCGTCGAAGAACGGATCCTCGCTCACTATCATTATCACCTTGTTCTCGTCTATGAGGACGCCGGAGCTCCACACCCCGCAGAGCGTGAGCGCCGCCCTCAGCGACGTAAACTTCCTCATCAGCGCGATGATGCACTTCTCCATTGGCTCCGAGTACGTGAACACCATCGTAAAACCGAGCTCCATGCCGCCGTTGCGTCCAGGGTCTATAATGTTCTGCCGCGCCAACGTCCCGACGTTGCCGCTCTGGAAACTTCTAAGATATAGGAACTCGCTCTGTAATTCAAACGCGAGCCCAGCCACCGCGCCGAGCTGCGGACTCAGCATCTCGTTGACGGTCACGGGCGAATAATCCTTCCCGTATGGAAGCCACGGCGCTATATCAAGGTCAATATTCTGATCCCAGTATGGAAGAATCGACGTCATGCCGCCGCCCCCTTATTCAATATATTTCGTATGAGTATAAACGTCAGACGATAATGTGTAAACGAGATATCAGCGGATAAGATTTTCCTCGCTCCACTTCGCGAAAAGCTGCTCATGCGTCATCTCGCTCCGTATTCCAAAGCGAGTCATTGAGAAATCGTATCGCGCTGGGTCGTCCGGGCGCACGATGCGGAAGTTTTCCGTTATCTCTCTCGCGGCCTTGCCATCTGCGCTATGCCGCGTGCAGAGGCCAAGGTTCGAGCATATCTGGAACATGTGAGTGTCGAGCGGAATGAACAGAGCGTCGGGCGTTATCTTGCGCCAGCCGCCCGGGTCTACCTCGTCGCGGCGCACCATCCAGCGCAGGTACAGCACGAGGCGTTTGCACGCGCTGCCCTTCGACGGCCTAGGGAGGAGAAACATATCGTCCTGCCCTCCGCACGCCATCAGCTCCGAGGCGAACCCCTCCGCCGCGCTCCACGTGTCGCCGCTGTAATGTGACAGGAACATATCCTCAAGAGTCCCGCCACGCTTCAATATCCCTCCGATACATCCAAGGAACGCTACTATCGCGTCCTCGTCCGTGAAACGGTGGACAAAGCCGCTGAGCTTATCGCGCAGCTCACGCTCGCCAGCGGCGGCCAGATACGCCGCT